>JAJPXE010000005.1 GCA_021205645.1 Candidatus Gastranaerophilales bacterium
TTATAATATAGAATAATAAGAGGGGATAATGAAAAGAAATATTTTCGGTTTTTGGGTTGTATTGTTGTTTATAATATTAAATAATCCTGTGTATGCTCTTCAAAGCGGACAGATTGAATATACCGTTCCGATTGATTATTCTTTGATTGATGAAAATATCCTCAATAATGAGGCCGAAACACTGTTCAAAAACTACCTGAGCACGACCGATGAACAGGCAAAGAAAGCAATGCTTGAACGTCTGCTCAGCGATTACAGTATTCTCTCGCAGATTAATAAAGATAATCCGTTATATTTTGTCCGACTTGGTATAATCTTTGACAAAATGGGTAAAGACAGGTATGCAAAATCTAATTTTTGCAGGGGGTCAAACCTCGTTCCGGATTATCCTTATGCGTTCCATTGTTTCGGAAATTACTTTTTTGACAGAGCAGAATATAAAAAAGCATTGAGAGAATATAAACGAGCTTTTGACTGCGGATATAACAATAATTATGATAATATCTACCGTATTGCAGTTATCTATGAAAAATTCGGAGATTATTCAACCGCAATAAAATACTATAAACTGGCTCTAATCTGTAAAAACAGTGAAGAATTAACAAAGAAAATACACAGTCTGGAGGAATTGCTCCAAATAAATTCGTTATATAATCAAAGCAGAGGATTGTATAAATGAAAAGAGTTCTGGGGATTTTACTTGTATTTGTTATAATGTTCAACTCACTGTCTGTTGAGGCAGGGCTGTTTCGCTCAAAAAAGAATAAAAATCAGCAGATTGAAAGCGTAGAAACTATTGACAATACCAATACACAACAAACACCGTCAAAAAGTAAAAGAAAGAAGAAAAACGAAAAAAACAAATATAAAAAACAACAGGAAACAGTCGATACAAATAAATCAACCGATGTAAGTACAGAAAACGATAAAAATACATCAACAAATAAAGCACGAAAAGAACAGACGGAACCGGCTACCAATATGCCGGAAACAGCAGTTGAGGAAACATCACCGCTCTATAATGAGTACCACATACCAAAAGATGTTGTGCTTTATTCAAAATCATCACGTTCTGTCAATGCCATTGACCCGTCAATGTCAACATCACAGAAAAACAGTTATTACCCCGGATTTAGAGGAACTAATCAATTGATAATATATACTCCTGCATACGGTGACAAAACCAATACAAACGAATTCGGGGCAGAAGCGATTGTAAAAGATAATATTGTTGTTGCCATGAGCGGTGCCGATTCACTTATACCGAAAAACGGTGTTGTAATCAGCGGTCATGGCAGTGCTAAAAACTGGATTAATAAAAATATCATTGTGGGTACGAGAATTTATATTGACAGAGATAAAAACTCCGTCACCGCATATACTACCTCGGAAAGCTTTATTTACGGGGCTAAAGAGTGCCTGAATGAAGTTCAGGAAGTCATGAAGTTTTATAAAAGTGAGGATGAATATTACAACAGCAAAAATATAGATGATTGTATAAAATCCGCTCAAAACTGCATAAAAAAGGCAGAAAACAATCCGACCCATGTGCAGGAATATTCTCAACTCGCAATTGAATACGCAAACAAAGCACTTTCAATGGCTGTTCCGTATAAAGCTACTGAAATTCGGGGAGTCTGGATTAGACCGGCATGCAAGACAAGGGAAGATGTTGTTTATATTGTCAGCAGGCTCGCAGATGCAGGGATTAATAATATATTCCTTGAAACCTATTTTCACGGAATGACAATCTTCCCGAGCAAAACAATGGTCAAATACGGGTTTGTTGAAGAAAACCCTGTCTTTGGCGATTTTGATGTTCTTAGAGCTTTTATGGAAGAATGCCGTAAAAGAAACATAAAAGTTAACATCTGGTTTGAGACATTCTATACAGGAAACAAACATCCTGATTCAAACAAACAGAGTATCCTTTCCGTTTGTCCGACGTGGTCGAATATGACAAAAAAATCTTATGATGCCGATAAGCCCGAAAAATGCGCATCAGAGCATAACGGGTACTTCTTAGACCCGTCTAATCCTGAAGTTCAGACATTTTTACTTCAACTAGTGTGCGAGATTATCTATTCATACCGTCCTGACGGAATAAACATGGACTATATCCGTTATCCGCAGAGCAATGCCCCTAAGAATGCAGGAAGTGACGGGTCGGCCTGGGGCTATACCTGCTATGCACGCAATGAATTTAAGTCTATTTACGGGGTTGATCCCGTGCTTATCACTCCATGCGATAACTACTGGCAAGCATGGTGCGATTACAGAAGAGATAAAGTCACAAGTTTTGTTAAACGTATTTCCAAAATTTGCCGCTCTAATAATGTCAATCTTACTGCTGTTATATTCCCGAACAGGTATTCAGCATTAGAAAATAAACATCAAGACTGGGTTATATGGTCAAAAAACAACTATATTGACGGGTTTACACCGTTATTTTTAACCTGCGACCCCGAAACTGCAGCTGATTTAATGCGTGGAGTTATAAAATACAAAGACCCTAAAACAAAGCTCTATGCAGGACTGTTTGTTGCTTTTATGAACGGTGCACAATCGGATTTAGTACGGCAAATTCACGAAACACGAAAACTTAAAATCGACGGATTTAGTATCTTTGATTACGCTCATTTTCAGGACATCTACATTAACACACTGAAAGAAAGTATCTGCACCAAGCCGCCTGAACCTAAAAGGGTTAAAACTAACCCTAAATCTAAGAAAAAGAGGGTTCGGAAAAACTAAAATTTTTCTGCAAACTCAAAAAGCTAAAAAAGGAAATAAGAAAGGAAGTTATTATGGATATAGACACTCTGTGCGGTCAGCATGAATTATATGAAATATTTTGTTCGCTGGTAAAAATCCCGTCACCGTCTTTGCATGAAGAAAAAGTAATCCAATGGATACAGGATTTTTGCAAAAAGAACAATCTGAGCTGTAATTTAGACGAATACAAGAATGTTTATATCTCAATTTCTGCAACTGACAGCACAAAACAGCCGTTAATGTTTTCCTCTCACATGGACGTAGTCGGTGATTCATCAGAAGTGAACTTAATATTAGACGGTGAATATATAAAAGCAAATGGACGAACACTCGGGGCTGATGATAAAGCGGGTGTTGCCGCTGCATTAATGCTTGCAAAAGAAGTTAACAGTGACAAAACACTAAAGCACGGCGGACTGGAGATAACCTTTACCCGTGATGAAGAAACCAATATGAGCGGTATTGAACATGTGGATTTTTCAAGGATTAAATCAAAATATATCCTTGTATGTGATGCTGATAAACTTGCACAGGTTCAAATATCAGGAGCGAGCTATACGAATGCAAAACTGGCTGTCAAAGCACTTATCGGCGGACATTCAGGCATTGATATAGGTGATAAAACAAGGCTAAATGCTGCGAAACTGATTGCGGAGCTGCTTGCGGAATTTCCTCAAGGAACATTTTATCAGGATGAAACAGGAGTTATCACTTCATGTAATCTGGGTGCTATTGCAGCAGGCGGTATACAGAATGCCGTTAAATCAATTGTTGATGATAATATTAATTCACCTGATTATATTACAACCATTATTGATAAAGCATCTACCAATATTATAAACACTGATGCAAAAGCATCTTATTCCATAAGAAGTGCAAGTGTGCAAAAAGAAAATGAATTAAAGCAAATTATGGTAGGGCTGGTCGATGAATTTAACGAAAAATATAAAGGATTAGCTGAAGCTAATATTACATTTGAAGTACATCTTCCGCCGTTTGAAAAATCTGATGATGATTTAATCCCAGAATTGCACACAAAAGTTTGTAAAAAGCTCGGCATTCAAAACGAGGTTTCATCATTCCATGCCGGAGCGGAAACACATATCTACGCACACAACAAAAATGCTGACGGTGCGACATTTAAGCCATACCTGCTCGGTCTGGCTGATATTTACAATATGCACTCCGCTAATGAAAAGGTTGATTACAAAACTATGCTGAAAGGATATTCTATTATTAAAGAATTGTTTCTGGAATTTAATTCGGAAAAAATATAGGGGTAAATGTAGGGATAAATGTAGGAGAAATTAAAAATACATTTACCCCCGGGTGAGTTAATTGCACCCCACTCCTGCGGAGCAGTTGCACTGTCTGCACAGCAATCCTCTCCCCGATAGGCGGAGGGAAGAAGTATTCATTTCCACTATCTCAAAAAAAAACAATAAACTAAATGCATTTTTTAGACCCTTTATTAAAATATATTTCATTGTAAACTTATAAATAACAAAAAAGTTTGATTATATGTTTTAGAGTAATATAATCATACAAAGGAGTGTGTGCCATGAATGTAAACGGTATTTCATCAATAGGCTTCAAAAGTGATAATAATTCAATCAAAACAATCGATAAAAAAAACAGACTAACGGACAATTTTCAAACCAAACTCAGAAATGAAGCAGATATGAATGATTGTATATCCGTGCCCCGTACAATATTTAAAGGCTATTTGGGAGTAATGATAGGCACAACACTCGGCTCAATTGCATCATTGATGAAACCGTCAAAAGTAAAAACCGCAACAGCATTAGCAGGCATTTTAACAGGATTATACGGCACCTGGTCGTTTGTCAGACCTTACGTTATAAAAGATGCCGTTCCGACAATAAAAGTCGGAAAATCTTAATGAGGATGCGAAAAAATCTCCAAAAATGACATTCGGCAGCGGTTATCACCTCACCTGGGGGTAAATGAATTATATTCCGGAGTTTGCATGATTATCACCTCACCCGAGAAAAGTTTCCCCTCTCCAACCGGGGAGGGGAGCGGAGCGGGTGCTGCTGTGCAGCACAGTCTCCGCAGGGGTGGGGTGCAATTAGCTTGCACCCAGCTATCACCTCACCCGAAAATCTGACTTTCAACTTCGCTTCTTGGATTATTCGGGCGAGCAAAACACTACAATCACTTCAAAAGCCGTAAGGCTTTTTGTCGTGATTTTCGTGTTAATTGCTCTTACGGGTTTCGGGTTTCGCCCTCACCCTACCGAAAATCCGCTTCAAGTCGATTTTCTGCCCTCTCCGGACGGAGAGGGCAATAACAAATTTCCCCTCCCCATAAGGGGTGGGGTACTATTTCCTTTGCCACAGCCCGAATAATCCAAGAAGAAAAATTTTGATTTTTCCGCAAACTCAATTCTATTTAACGGGTAAATATGCCTGTGTATATGAATAATCTTCCTTAAAACCGATATTCCTGTACATTTTTAAAGCACTGTAATTATCAGTTTCAGTGGTAACATTAATTTCAGAAAAATCTCTAAGTCCTGAATTTACCCAATTTTTAATAACACCGACAGAACGTTTCAACAGATGTTCCGAATATCCTTTCCCGCGCAACTCTTTGTTTATGGCAACAAGAGGAATATTCGCTATTCTGCCGCCGGTAACATTTGTAAAGGCAAAACCTACAGGCTTTTCCAGATATAGAAGAACCGAAGTTGCTTCAGGAAGAAAATCACCGTATATATTATTAACAATTTTATCAATAATATCTTCAGTGCCGGACAGGCTTTTAAACCTCGTATCAAACAGGGCATCAGACGTATCTTTAAAATTATTATGTATAACTTTTACCGCATCTTTTTTGTAAACATCATCCCATTGCACTATTCTAAGC
>JAJPXE010000117.1:0-3408 GCA_021205645.1 Candidatus Gastranaerophilales bacterium
CGGAGGTCTATTTTTTTAATCACTCCGTCAGCAAATCCTGCTCGCGAACTCTTATGATCTAAATATTAAGAAATATTTAGAAATATTAAGTATTTGTGCTAAAAATCAAAACGAACTAAAATCCAGTAGTAGTAAGCCTGCGCTCCAATTGTAACATTTTTTTCAGATACCCTAAAGTTTTTTCAAAAAGTACCGATATAGAGTGTAGACAGATAATTGTAAGATGGGTTAAATCAAAATCCGGTTATAACTTGCAACATAATTAGGATTCCGTTACGAGTTGTGTGGATGGCAAAGGAAAAAATAAAGTATGGCAGACTTCAAAGATTTTTATATTGAGAACAACGGTAAAAAGGAGCAATTGAAAGATATCAAACACGGAGTTCGCAAAGAACAAGTGTCTGAAAAGTTTCACGACCTCTTTAATGCCTACGATACAAATCAAGACGGCACACTGGAGGCGAGCGAACTGGAGGTTTTATCAAAAGGTTTAAGTACCTTTGCCGGAGCGGATAAAACACTGGATGTAAACGAAAATAAACAGATAACAAGTCTGTTTGCAAATCAAATAAAAATAGAAAATGCAGATTTTATGGGGTTTGTAAAATCCGTATCAGATGCAAGTGCAGAAATCGTATCAAGCACAACAACCCCGACATCAGACGGCGGAAAAGAGATTACTACAACCTACAATGACGGCACAGTAGAAACTATTGCTTATTATGCAGACGGAGAATACAAATTAAAGAAAACAGATCAAAAAACAGAAACAACTACAACGTATTATACAAAAGGACAAGATTTAAACAAAGAATATACTGCAAACCAGATTGAATCGGAAGTTAAACAGGCATATAACAAACGGGTTGCCGAAATTAAAAAACAAAATGAACAGTATAAAGATAGCACAAGAATTTCTATTATACCGGATTATCAGGAATTTAAAAAATCATATCTGAAATCGCACAATATTAATCAAAACACATCTACAAATAATTTTGAACGTCACGATTTAGAGTTATCCGAGCGGGCAAAAGCGGATGTTGAAGTAAGAGATTTTTTGCTTACGCATTTTGTGGAAACTCATAAATCTACCCAAGAAGCCTTAAATACAATGGGTGTTCTGGATGATATCGGCGCTGCAATTAATGCAGGAGCAGGTGAATTATATAATGCGTGCAAAAACATTTACAACAAACATTTCGGCGATGGAAGTGAAGAAGATTACCAAAACTTCTATGAATTAGTTAAGAAATTTGAACCGAATTCAGATAACGCAGTCAGACTCGGCGGCAGAGCGGAATTTATGCAGCAACATCCTGAAGAGTATTTCAGAAGTTTTGAAACAGAATTTAAATCAAATACGGGTAATGCTTACGATATTAAAACAGGTTATGAATTTAAACAAAAAACAGAACAGTATCAAAACGCACAAATATTAAATCAGAGGATACAACTTTTGAAAGAAGCTATGAAGGAAGTCACAATGTATCAAGCAGAACAGGATGCACTTGTATATTCTCCTGCGCAAAGCGAAGGACTAAATCCTGCAAATCATATATTGAATGCAAACAAATTACTGCTTCAATATTTTGATAACGATCAGGAAGCAGTAGGTATGGCACTGGACGGTGCGATAGGGAACAACCAAAAATCTATAGCCGCAATACAGGCACTATTAGATAAAACAGAAAAATTAAATAAATCCGTTCTTGGAGATAAGACTTTTGATGAAATAAAAGAAGAATACAACAATCAATACAAAGAAATCTACGGAGTAGATTTTGTACCTGATGAATTGAATGATAAAATAATGAATGCAAAAGCAACGGGCGGAATGGTTAAATTAGCTGCAATAACGGCTATTTCCGTACTTGTAACAAAAAGTCCGGCGTTTGCTTCTCTTTCGGGTACAGGAGCAGCCGCAGGAGCTATGAGAACTCTTATTACAAAATACGGACAGGCTGCTGTTCAGCAGGGGATAAAATTTGCAATGACATCAGGAACATTGGCTGCGGATGCCGGATTGATTTTGTTAAATCAGGCAACTAGCGAGCGGGGTGTTGACGGTGAAGAACTGTGGGAAAGCACTAAGGGTTCAGCAAAGTATATTTACTTCGGTTCATATATAGGGGCACCTCTGGCACAGGCGGTATCAAGACAGCTCGGGAAAATCGGGGCAGCGACAAGATTATTTGAAGGAGGAACAAAATCCACAGCCGGTGCAATGCAGACAACAAGTATAACCGGCGATAAATTAGTACAGAACTTTATGAAAGGCGGAAATAAGGTTTTAACCACCGGAGGAGCGTTTTTAACGGATGTTGCGGCGTTTTCCGCATTGGAAGTTGCAACCGAGGGAGTTGACCCTGCAACGGCGGGAGCTGAGCAGACAGAAATGCTCGGAAAATTGAAAGTAATGAACCATTTTATAGAGTATATGCTGGGCGGCAGGGTTCACACATCAATGTCTAAGGCAAAAATGGATGCAGCGATTGAGCAATCCGGAATAAAGAATTGGACTATAAAGGAGATAAAGAATCCGAATAAAACAATCTATGAAGTAACGGTTCAAGAGGGCTTGCCGCCTGTAAGGTTTGAGGATGCAAATCAGCTTGTAACGGCTATGGTGGAAAGAGCTGCCGGAAATTACAAGGGTGCTGTTACAACAAAAGGTAATGCTGCAACAAGAGTGCAAGAAGATGTAAAAACTGAAACTAAAGAGTCCGAAACAAATAATAGCAAACAAGGTGTCACAGAGCAAGGCACGGTAAAATCTGCTGAAACAAAACCGGAGAGCAGTTTTAAAGAATTAACTGATGCGGAGTTTGAGACTCTGAAAGCTGAATTAGAGTCGAAGATTCAAGAAAGTCAAGCGCTTTCCAATGTCGAATTGAATAAAAACAACATACAGGTATTAGATAAAGTTCTTTCCGACGAGAAACTATACAACAACGAAAATGTTATGAATAAGATTGGGGATATAATCAGCGATACCTACACACCTGAGCAGGCGAAAATAGCAGACAAAATTTTATCCGACGAGAAACTGTATAACAACGAAAATGTTCTGAATAATATTAGGTATATAATCTACTATACCAACACACCTGAGGGGGTACAAGCAAGGATTGATATTATTGACAAATTTTTATCCGACGAGAAACTGTATAACAACAAAAATGTTATGAATAATATTGGGGATATAATCAGCGATACCTACACACCTGAGCAGGCGAAAATAGCAGACAAAATTTTATCCGACGAGAAACTGTATAACAACGAAAATGTTCTGAATAATATTAGGTATATAATCTACTATACCAACACACCTGAGGGGGTACAAGCAAGGATTGATATTATTGACAAATTTTTATCCGACGAGAAACTGTATAACAACAAAAATGT
>JAJPXE010000117.1:3508-5579 GCA_021205645.1 Candidatus Gastranaerophilales bacterium
TGGGGATATAATCAGCGATACCTACACACCTGAGCAGGCGAAAATAGCAGACAAAATTTTATCCGACGAGAAACTGTACAACAACGAAAATGTTATGAATAACTTAGGAACATTTCTTGCAAAAACACAAAAAGAAAACCTGCCTCTGATAGAGCAGGCAATTGCAACAGAAGGGTTGGATATTGCAAGGTTTATAAACAGATTAGACGATTTGGAGATAAATAACGGTCCGGCAAACGGTATTGATGAGGCAAGAGTGAAGTCATTTACATCAATACTTCAAGACCCTAAAAAAACACCGTTCTTTGTCAAACACATTAACAACGGCACTGATATGGATACAGCAGCGTTCTTGCTTAAAACCCAAACCACATTAAACAAGGAACGCGAAGCAGTTCAAGGCACGGGCAAAACTTCCGTAGAAACTCAAAACCGCTCGCAAGACGGGCAGGCAGCATATGAAATCTTTGAATCCCGCGGATTGAATAATAAAGAAGCAGCAGCGATTGTTAAAGCTATCACGGTCAACGGCGTAGTCGATATGAGCCTGCAATCCCGTGCGATACAGCTTCTGGATGCAGGAATTGCAAAAAATAAAATCGGCGATATCTTAAGTTCCGCTCAAATTACAGGTGAATATAACCCCAAAATTGTTGATGATTTTCAGGCTTTGCAAAACCTTAGGCTTAATCCGTTATTAGAAAAAAATCTTGCCGTTTTGAACAACATTTCCCCTGCTGATACGGCAGTAAAATTTAATTCTAAAGTCAAAAACCAGATGAAAGCAATGATTGAAAAACTGCCTGATGAAACAAAAACAGCTTTAACTTCTAAAGGCATTGATATAGACGGAATTATCCAAAAACTTGATACAAAAATTGTAAGGACATCAGAAAATATACCGCAAAAAGTCCGAGTTGTATCCGGTTTCCGTTCTAAATCAAAGATTACGGGATTTGAAAAAGTTGTAATCGATAAATATAATCCTGAAGAAAAAATCTGGCGGAGTGAAGAAGCTTCCAAAAAATGGGCAGAAAAAGAATTCGAATCTATCAAAAACGGAGAATACAAATCTACGGCATATCCTGATGCAAACGAACATAGAGCACGTATCTTAAACGAGTGGTTTGAGTTTATGAATACGGAAGAAACAATAAAGGATAATCCGTTTGCAAAGATAATTCTTGCAGAATTTATAACAAAGGATCTGGCACCCGAAAATGCCGACCTTCCGCCGCAGTTTGACAGGACTATTGCCAAACAAGTAGTGGGTACAGCAATAGAAAAAGGTCAGAAGGTCTCATTCACAAAACTGTATGCTCAAAAAATCAGAGAAAAAGCAATGAATAACACTTTTGATGAAGAAGTGGAAGTCGACGGCATAAAAGGCAGATGGTACACCGTTCCTCAAACAGACTCTTCAAGTCCAAATTACAAAGCAAATGTAGATAAAGTAAAAGCATTTTCTGACGGCACAAACTGGTGTATAAGAACATACAATGCAGAACCCTATGTTAAGCAGGGTGCAATGCACTTCTTTGTTGATGAAAACGGGTTAACCCAAATCTGTGTGAGGGAGACCTCGCCCGGAAGTGTCTATGAAATTCAAAAACGCCAGCAAAATGCGACAGTGCCTATTCCGTATATTAATGTTATTCAAGACTATATGTCAAGAAACGGATTAACAGCACAAAGTGACTGCCGGCAGAAAATAAATACGGCAGCACAGGCAAAACCCCAGTTCGATTCAATGAAAGCTGAATTTACTCAGCTTGCCCGAGAAAAGAATTACAAAGCAATACTTGAAAAAGCAGGAATTACAGTGACTGTAAAACCCGACGGTACATACAGTTTATCTCATTATACTCCGGAAATTAATAATTTTACTTTCTCTGATTTAGGTATAAAAGAGAATGACCTGCTATCAAATGTATCAGAAATAACGGGTGATGCAACTTTTAAAAACTCCAACGCAACCGCACTGCCAAAACTTCAAAGAGTCGGCGGCAAATTCACGTTTGATGAGTCAAATATTTATGACATCAGGAATATGACAGAAATCAACGGGTAT
>JAJPXE010000060.1 GCA_021205645.1 Candidatus Gastranaerophilales bacterium
TTTGTATGTTTTCCGTAACCCCCAAATATTTATCCTCCTTTACCCCCATTTACCCCCCACATTTACCCCTTTTATCCCGGTTAGGATTTTTTTCATAGCAGATGCCCAATCATTTTCTTCATCACACGAGAATGGTTTTACTGAATTGTACCACTTTACATTTTCTCCCGTTAAATCAAACCAGCGGTAATTAGGATATCTGTTAAACACTCCGTAAGTCTTTTTACCCAGTGCCCCCGCCAGATTAAGAATAACATTGTCGCTTGTGATAATTAAATCCAAACCGCTGATTGCGTTTGCCGTATCGATAAAGTCTTTAAAATCTTTGCCTAAGTCTATTATTGAAACATCTTCGGGCATGTTCTTAAGCTGTTCTGCCGCCTCTCCGACCTGAAGCGAATATAACTGTATTCCGTCCGTTCGTGCAATGTCGCAGAACTCTTTTAACCCAATATCTCTGCCGTTATAGTTAGCGGATGCATCACCGCTATATGCAATTCCGATATTGAATTTACCACTGTTAAATTGAACGGGGTTTGGAGCTGTTAAATAGGCATCCGGATATGGTATAAAATCAGATTCGACTCCGAGAGGATATGGCATATCCATTAAAGGCATGTGGATAAATTTTTTGTCGGGGTATTTTGATATAACTTCACTAATACTTCCGTAGACTTCAATTCCATCGGTTATTATCTTTGATGATTTGAATAAATTCACAAGCGGAGGCTGTACAACAAGTATTGTTTTTGACGTAAATTGCTTTAAAATCGGTAAAAATCTGCCGAACATAATCGAATCGCCAAAACCTTCTTCGTAATGGACAAGTATAGTTTTTTTAGACAAATCATCCTTATAATTCCAACGTGTTGAAAGCGGTAAAATGTCTTTCGGATATCCTACGGGATAATTTTCCAAATCAAAACGCTGTGCCGTATAGTAATAGCCTTTTTGGAACTCTCCCCAGCCGATTAAATACAGTCCCCAGTTCAGAAAATGACGGGGAGATGGTGCCAGCTCAATCAGTTTAGGGTACAACTCCTTTATTTTTTCTGTATTGTGCATTTTTTCATAAGCTGTGAGCAGACTCTTGACTATTGTTGCATCGTCAGGCTTTAGTGCATAAGCTTTTTGAAAAGCCGACAGTTGTTTTTCCCGTGCATTTTTATCATCTGTCCGTATATATAAATGCCCCAGTGAATTGTATACAAGTGCGTTGGTGTTATCTAATTTTAAGTATTTTTCAAAATATTCAACCGCTTTTTGGGGAATATCCAGAGAACAGTAATAAAAGTTAGCAATTGCACGGTATGTGACCTTTTTGTTGGTAGAAACTTTTTCATAAATTTGAATAATTTCTTCTGCCATGTCATATTTGCCAAATTTTCCGAGAATATATCCAAATTTGTAAAAATCTGTCGGAATAAATTCAGTGATGTGCATGAGTATGTAATATACGATAAAAGCATCAATCCAATCATTTTTTGACCAGATATCATCTGCCATATTACGGATACTTTCTTTGTATTCCCGGTTATCAGACTCTGCTATTTTTTGAATATTCTCAAACGGATATTCATAAGGTTTCATCAGACTTTCAGGGTCAGGCTGTTTTTTTACCTCCTCCCGAATAATATTTTCAAGTTCGTTATATATATTCTCCGGAATTCGGGTCTCAATAGGTTTTATTGTTATGAATTTATTTCCCGTCATTCATAATACCAATCAATACTTAATCTTTTAGCTGAAAAACACATTTACTGCAATGAGCTTTAGGCTCAAGTACTAAATTATCTTCCGTATCATACATTTTAGCAATTCTGCAAACAAGCTGCGAACCGCATTTTGGACATTTAATATCCGTATGTCCGCCCAAAATTTGCTGTTTTATAGCGGTGATAACATCGTTGCTGATAACAATATCCTGATATCCTCTTTCCAGATTTAGTAAATCATCTAATGAACATCTGAGTGCTTTTGCGAGTTTCTGGCGTATAGTTACAGGAAGGAATAAATCCTTTCCTGCTTCAATATCCTCAATAATTGATAAATCAATATTAGCCCTCAGGGCAAGTCCTTTTGCAGACATTCCCAGATTATCACGTGTCTTTTGTACAAAAGATGCCAGTGTTTCCATATCTATACTCTGTTTAAAGCGAATATCTTGAACTCGGACGGCATAAGTTTTCCGATAGTCAACTCATTAAGCGGTTCACTCAAGCTTTCTTCCGTAAAATCTTCACCGTTATATCTGTATTCCGAAATAATTTGATAATCGCAAGGCAGAACGATACTCTTGTCAAAGACTTCTCGACCTTCTCTGATTTCCGTATAAGATTTGTCGTTTTCTTCGATTAAGAATTTTTCGCTTGGTGCACAGTAGTTTGCTATAACAAGTATGGCTTCCTTTGTATCGGTTTTTGAAATCTGCCATGCCACAAACCCGTCATCGTCTTGACGGATAATATGAGCTTCACCGTCAGTGATTACTGGGCAGTTTTTAACAAATCTGTCGATTGCGTCAAATTTCTTATAGAAATCTTCATCACAATTGCGTTTCATAGCTATTTCTGCGCCGATAACACTTTCAATGCCCCGCTGTGTATAAGATTCATCGCCGTCAATGTACATCATTGAACGCTGCGCAAACTTGCCGCCCGGCAGGAACTTGTACTTGAACCACTTAAACAGAGCTCCCTCCTTGCCCAGCTGCCCGGGGTATCTGTCTATTGCTTCAAATTCGCCGTCCTGATTGTTGTATGTTTTCAGTATGGAAAGCGGAGCCTTGTTCCGGTCTAAACCGGTATTATAATTTGTCAGCCTTGAATTATCTTCTGCAATCACTTCCGGAGTCTTATAGCTCTGAGAAACAATGTCATTACCCCATAACAGGTCAAAGCCCATATCCTTATGGTATTCTTTATAATAATTATCCCAGAGCATATACTCAGCAAGTGTTGCAAAATAGAGCACATTTTCTTTCATTTCGGAGTTTAGCTTGCCCAGAACATTTCTCGGTGCACGATAGCTTATCGGCACTCCGTCTTTTTCCGAAACATCATCGACAATATGGTCGATATGATCCACTCTAAACCCGTCAAAGTTGAAGTATGCCTGTAATTTTTTAAGATAGTTTATAAAATAAACAACAACTTCGTGGTTTTCTTTGCCGTTTTCAAGCTGAATAAAGTAATATGGAGTCTGGCAATCAAGATTAGCGTATTCCGTAACATCCTGACCTTTGTAGTCGTAATGTCTGAACATCGGGAATGAGGCACACTCGCTCATTCTGTCAAAAACCGGAACTCCGCTTGAGCACCATGCACCGCCCGGCGCAGGCCATAAGCCCTGATGTATCAGCGCCTGCGTTATTACACCCTGATTTTGAATATCTTCTTCTTCGAGTTTTTTGTTTGTACCGGCAACTTCGGCTATAACAGCCCTGACTTTCTTTTGCAGTTTCTCCTGAATATTTTTTTCTAACATTGACTCTGATAAGTATTTTTTATCTTCTTTAAGAGATTCATCCAGCTGATTATAAATATCTCTGTAATAATCCGTCAGTGTTGCCGTTCCCGTTCTCATGGACTGCTTGTAAATTTCTTTTACAAGCTGCAAATCATCGGCATTCAATTCTGCTTTTAGTTTTTCTGCTGCTTTATCAATGTACTTATCCAGTTCGTTTATCAAGGCGTTTACATCGTACCACCTTGCAATATAAGGATTAGCAAGTACTGCTTTAGAGAAACGTCCTGTTTGAGGGAGTATGTCATATATAACAGGGTGTCCTGCAAGCTGTGCGAAGTTAATAAATGTTCTGACCTGTTCTGTAGCATCGGCGCCTGTCAGCTCTTTAAGATAAGAATCCTCAAGTGCGGGGCTTGCCTCTGATGACGATGGCAGATATGCACAGCCAAATTCTCTCGGATGGAACGGAATTAGATACATGGTTGTATTGTATATCCCGGATTGAAGATTTCCTGTCGGAAGAATTGCGAGTTCTCTCAGCCAGTTAATCATTTTACCGGTATCTTCCGATAAATTGTCACCAAGACCTGCCAGATTAATCAGTTTAATATCATGCCCCTCTTTTTGTATCCATTGAGAATTAGTTACGTTATTACGGGCAAGAACGCTTGAATTATTAAAACTTAAAACACCGTTAATTAATACACCGTTTTGTTTCCATTTCTCTTCGACAGCAAGTATTACTTCTTCATTGCTAAGTTCTGAGCATGCTTTCGCATAAGAATACGGGATATATCCGTATTTGTTCATCAAATCCAGTAAATAATTCCGCCTGTCCTGCGGTACGCTATCCGGATTGTACACCGTTTTGAGCTTTGAATAAAACTCATTAACAGCCTGTGAACGGTTTAAATCGGTTTTCTTTTTAAATAAAAAATCTAACATAACAACATAACTCCTTTTTTTGAATGATACCATATATTAGTCAAGTTAACAATTATTTTTTTTATTTAAGTCTGCGGAGACTTTATTTTCCTCTCCTGCGAAGCAGTTATCACTGTCTACTCCGCATGGGTGAGGGGGAAAATCCACGCACAGAAGTCACCTTGCACAGTTATCACCTCACACGAATTTTT
Source organism: Candidatus Gastranaerophilales bacterium (assembly GCA_021205645.1). Classification (GTDB taxonomy): domain Bacteria; phylum Cyanobacteriota; class Vampirovibrionia; order Gastranaerophilales; family Gastranaerophilaceae; genus UBA2883. Next base: position 4,605 of record JAJPXE010000060.1, read on the forward strand.
ATTTTCACCTGTGCCAAATCATAATAGATGGGGTCTCAGGATTTTTAGCGGAAAAACCAAGTTTTGTATAAAAGTCAATGGCATTGTAATCAGCATCAAGAATTATTGGTTTATCAGAAATACTTTTTATATATTCAACCAGATTATATCCGACATATTTATATTTTCTGTCAGAAGAATTTATCTTATTTGTTTTCGGGTTAACCTGAAGCCAGTTTAGCTCGTTTTTTGGCTCAGACTTTTCCGAAAGCATGGCTAGTCCGAGAATTTTTTCCGGTTTTAGATGGGCATAATCGCTGTTTTGTGCGGTCAGAGCATAGTAATGTTCGGCAACGACATCGGGGTGAATTTTTTCCTTTAGCGCTTCGTTATATATATCAAATGCATAACTTGAAACGGTTTTTTCCCATATAAACGCTGTTTTTGCCAGAGACTCCACATCATTTTTGTCTTTAATATCCAACTCAACAATTGAAGCCTCTGTATGTTTATAACTATCATTGGCTGCTTTTTTAGGTATATAGACAGTTTTTAAATAATTTGCCGTAAAATTGATAGGAGTCATACTTGAATAAAGTACAAAAATATTTTTTTTGCTGTTCAAATCAACCTATTGACAAAATATTATTATTTCACATCCTGTTTTATAATAATAAGATTATTGATAATTTTCATTGCACAGGTAGGCAGAACAACATGTTCCAGACCATCTGCAATGCTAAGAATGCCGCCGGCTTTCAAGGTTACATCCTCTCCTTTATATTGAAATGTATATTCACTATCTCTGTCAGATCTAATGGTTATCTGGTTTCCCATTATAATTACTCCATTGTTTTATAATATCAAACTAAAGGCGGTTTTCGCCGCCTTTAATAATAAAAAACTTATTAAAACCTTGCAAGTAATCGAAAGTATATCCGATAATTGCA
>JAJPXE010000078.1 GCA_021205645.1 Candidatus Gastranaerophilales bacterium
AAAATTATCGATATTATTTAAGCTTATTTATTTACGCATTAAATAGAAATAGTAAAATTTCCCTTAATACTTTATTCAGGTATGTATACATTTATACAGTGTCGAGTGATTATCTGGATAATTCAGAAGAGAAAGAAAGGGAAGCTATTATCGACCAAAATATAGGGATAGCGGATTACTCCCTTTTATCAGATGCTATGCAGAGTCTCAATGAACGGGAAATGATTACTGTGATAGATCCGGTTTATATTGTAGGAACGGACAAAATATATGAGCTTGTGGAAAACTTGTTAAGCGAGGAACGAGTTAAACAGGATTTAAAGAGAATCACATATTTTGCTGGCGTGATTTCGAATTATAGTGAAGATGTTGTGTTAGCGGTTTTTTACAATGAACCGAATGTTGTTGAAGCGAGAAATCGAAATAAAAACAGCGTGAATCTGAAGGACAATAAATTATATCAATTGTTTACTGAATTTGAGAAAGTCGCAAATGAAGATTGCAATAAAAATCTGGACAAATATGATGTATTTACCACATGGTTGGATTATATATTTGAAAAGTATGTACAGGAGAAGGTAAATCATGAATGTTGATTTTCTTGACAAAGCAAAAACCTCGCATTCACTTATAAGTGAACAAAAGATTTTAGAATATCTGGCTGATATGAAAAAAGCAGTAGTAATCAGTTTGGATAAATTGGAGTATTTTCAGGAATGTCTGGTGGATATAAAGAGGCAGATTGAGCAGGCTTCGCAGTCAGATATTCATCATTTTGAATTAGGGGAGAATGGCATCAAATCGCAAAGTATATTGGGAGACCGATGTATTAATGAATTGGAGTTTCATAACCTCGTAGATCGAAAATTTAAAAGTTATTCGGGATATTGTTTTATCGTAAATGCAGGTATTTCCTATATGATGTATAATGGGGAGATAGACAGTACTATCGAGGGATGCCTGGAAAAAACAAAGACGATGCAGCAACTGTTGAAAACCAAAAAGAATGTATGTGATCTGCGTGAGGTTTTTGAAAATTTTTATTCTGCCTGTAAATATCATAAAAGTTATTATGAGTATTGTTTTGATACGAACGGATTAATAAAGGCGGAAATAAAGGAACAGGAATTACGAAATCTCCTTCAGGGATATCTGAATGAAAATGTAAAGGGGGATGTACAGACAGAGTTTTGTACGGATTATTATAATGATGAAGAATCCGTAGACATTTATTTAAATGATGGGATACATAGAGCGATTATAGAAGTGAAATTTTCTTTTTCGAAGGCATATTATAATGGCAGTACCCATTATTGTTTTATCACGAGAATAGGAGATGGAATGATTCAACTGGATAAATATGCCAGGCATCTGGCGCAAGGGAAAAGACAGGTGGATTTTGGGTATGTATACATGTTTTATTGTAATGATATGACAGATCAGAACGTAGAGCAAAAGATACAAATAGAGTATGAATCGTTAAAGCCTTCGCTTTCAAGTGATTTTCACTCTATCTATAAGAGTACGATTACAAATAACCTACGCAATTGGGGCAATTGCCTGATGTAAAGTGTGCTCGTGGAATTGTACTGACTGAAGATATTGAAACATATCGTCGCACGCCAGAGATTTCTGCAAGAAGGAGACAAGAGGAAGAATGATGCAGTATACGTTCAAGGTATATCCCAAAGAGAGAGGACGGGAGTGTTACCGCGTTGTTTATATATCAGGCAAAGAGACGCTGGATACACTTTGCGAGGTAATCATAGAAGCGTTTGATTTTGATGGCGGACACATGTATGAATTCTGCATGAACAACCGCATGTATGACACAGGAAATTATCAATCAGATGGAGACGGAAAATTTCAAAGATCAACGAAGGAAAAGATAGATCGGCTTCGGCTGGTAAATGGACAAAAGTTTTCCCTGCACTATGATTTTGGGGATGACTGGATGTTTGTGATCGGCGGCCAAAGGATTGACGAGGCGAGAGAGGAAATCGCGCCATGTGTCATACAGGGAAAAGGATCTGTTACGCAATATCCTGACTGGGACGAGTTTGAGCGAGAAAAAACGGGAAGTTAAGGTTATGCGGTTCTACCCTTTTGTGTTGTGTTCTGATTTTTCCAGGAGTTTTATTCCTGCTCCGGAGACAGTGGTGAATACTCCTGGTGACACATCGGACTGGCTGCTCTGCCGCATCAGAACATATAGATCTCATAGAGCCTTGTTTAGCCAGCACAAACGAAACCTTCAAACGAGGCGCGTAATGATGCAAACGAAAACCGGTGAAGCATATGAGCTTTTTGTAAAACAGGTATATGAAGAGATTTTTAAAAACAGAGGGAATCAAACACCTGACGATCAGGCACAATGTGATTATGCAGGGAAAAAGTGGCGCTAGTCATCAGATTGACCTTTACTGGGAGTTTAAAATTGCGGGGATAAAGCACTGTGTGGCGGTTGAATGCAAAGATTATAACAGGGCGATCGGCAAAGATAAGATAGAGGCGTTTAAAAGCGTATTAGATGATTTGCAGGACAATGTAAAGGGTATATTTGTCAGCAGGAAAGGGTATCAGAAGGGAGCAAAGGCATTCGCGGAATCATATGGAATTGGCTTGTTGGAAATCAGGGAAGCAACAGAAGAGGATTTTGAGGGAAAAGTGCGCGAGATCAAAGTTGTCATACATGCGCTTTTTCATACGAATATGCGTGTGGAACTGATCGCGGACAAGGAATGGATGGAACAGCATTATCCGGAAGCAAGCGCCAATATGGGTTTTACGGCGTTAAACATTCAAACGTACATATATAATGCACAGGACGGCGCGATGAGGAGCATTTGTGATATTCAGAACAAAATCCCGCGAAATAAGCCGGGAAAGGGATACATATACCGAGAACATTACGAGGATGCTTATCTGGTATATAGGGATGTTCAATATAAAATTTTGGAGATTAAAATAACGTACGATGTGGAAGAAAGCGTAGAGGAAATTTGCATTCGGGGGAATCCATGTGTAACAGCACTGGTGAAAAATGTTGCTTCCGATGAGTCAAGGCTGGTTAACTTAACTCAAAGGATGGGACAGGAATACAGAGTTTTGGAGAAGAAACATGGATAGTTCCACAGGAAAAAGAAGTGAGGAATGGTTCTGGTTGAAGGAATACAGTTTGTGAAGCAGAAAATCCGGTATATATCCGATTATGGTGTGGAAGTACCGTTGAGTATTTCGAATTTACACGATATTTCAAAAGATGAATTGTGCGGCGGAAAAATAACATTTTGAAAAAAGCATGTTCAAATTGGCATATGTTGTTGGATGTTTTATAGGCCACAACCGGGAAGGTGATATTATGGAAAGAATTTTTGTGACAGAATTAAAAATAAAAAAGGTTAGACATTTAATAGATATGTCCATACCTCTTTCAAGTGAGAAAATGAAACATTTGATTTTAACAGGGAAGAATGGAAGCGGGAAAACCAGTGTATTGGATGCAATTTCCCGCTATTTGGGGACATTAGTAATTACAGATAATCTTAGTGATCTCCCTACGCGTTTAAAAAATTACCATGATAAACTCAGCCAGATAACAAACGGGGTAGATATGGAATTTAGCCCGTCGCGAAATGCAGTGAAAAGCAGCTATGAAAACGGACAGTTTATTCTGGCATACTATGAGGCTGAGCGTACCTTTTTAGCTGATGTGCCAAAACATGTAGAGAAGATTGAATTACAAGATAAATACACAATAACTGAAAAACCGAGGCAATTGTTTGTAAAATACTTGATAGACCTTAAAGTGACAGAAGCGCTTGCCAGAAATAGCGGAAAGAATGAGAAGGCAGATGACATTAAACTTTGGTTCGATCGATTTCAGGAATTGTTGAGAAAAATATTTGATGATAACTCCCTGGAATTGATATTTGAAGAGGAAAAATTTGCTTTTTATATTAAAGAGAAGGAAAAGGAATTATTTGACTTCAATACCATGTCGAGTGGTTTTGCCGCAGCGTTGGATATTGTGTTGGATATTATTATGCGGATGGAAAAACAGACAAATCGGTCATTCGATTTTACCGTTCCTGGAATTGTGCTGATTGATGAGATCGAGACACATTTGCATATAGAAATGCAGAAAGAAATATTGAAATTGCTGACAACGGTATTTCCTAATATTCAGTTTATAGTCTCTACGCACTCTCCGTTTATCCTGAATAGCATATCGAATGCCGTGATTTATGATTTGGAAAAGAAAATTATTGTAGAAAATGGGTTGTCGGATGTCCCTTATGGAGGTATTGTTGAAGGCTATTTTAAGTCGAGCGAGTTATCTCAGTTGTTAAAGGAAAAGTTTGAGAGATACAAAGAGTTAGTTAGTAAGCAGATTCTGACAGATGATGATTTTGAGGAAATCGCAGAACTGGAAATGTATTTGAGTGAAATTCCGGATTATTTGGCGCTAAATATTACAACGGAGTATCAACGATTAAAATTAAAATTTGAGGGCAGGGAGGATATTTAAAATGGTGAAAATTGAGCGTTCTTTTCCTGCGCCTGCCTCGTTAAAGGTTGAGTCACAGAAGAAATCTGGAAGTTATTCAAAGCCGGACGTGATTGAACAGTTAAAAAGGGATTTTCATAATAAGTGCTATATATGCGAATTGAAATATTTGCAGGATCCGGAAGTAGAACATTTACTTCCACACAAAAACGAGATGTATCCGGAACGTAAATTTGATTGGAACAATCTGTTTTGGTCCTGCGGACATTGTAACAGTGTAAAAAATCAGGAAAAGTATGATGACGGAATTATAGATTGTTGTAAAGAAGATCCGGAGGAAAAAATATTTTTTTGTCTGGAGAGTGATAATGTTAAGGTTGTTGCGCAAAATGAGCAAGATGAAAAAGCTGTGTTGACAGCAAATCTGGTTCAGGAAGTGTTCAATAAGAAGAATTCTGGTATGAGGGTTTATAAAAGTGATATGCGATTGCAGGAGTTGCGAAGGGAAATGAATATTTTGTATGATAACCTGGAAGAAATGAAAAAAGAGCCGACGTCAAAGTGTGTCAGGAGAAAGTTGAAAGCTATGCTAAGACGGGAATCCAGGTTTGCGGCTTTTAAAAGAAACTATGTAAGGGAAAACGCAGAGCAATTCTCTGGAATATTATCGTACATACAATAGCACTCGTTAATGTTTTATAAGGATAATAATGCGATACAGTCCTGACGATTTTTGTATTCAAATATTTTTTTCGATGGATGGGATAGATTTTAAAGCATGCGGGAGTTATATCGTATTTACAAAAGGAGAGATCAGGCGATGTATTATAAAAATTGAGTAGCGTCATGTCGAGTGGTTGTGTAGGATGATTTGACCAGAGAAGTCTCCTTATGCAGGGAGAGGGGAACACATAAAGATAAGCGGTCAGAAGCCTCCTCGTACTGAGAAGGTGAACTGGAAGTGGATTAATGGATGCAGTAGGAGAATTAAAGAGACTTATGGATAA
>JAJPXE010000229.1 GCA_021205645.1 Candidatus Gastranaerophilales bacterium
CTATTTATATTTCATACTTCATTATTTAACAATTATACAGACGTTTTACGCACTTGTGTTGAGATTTAATGTATTTTCCAATGGTCAGTTTATATTAGGAAATATTTCTTATTATTTTGTAATAATTCGTTCAATTCGCTCAAAAGCTTAAAAAGCGGTTGAACTTACCTACCCGACAATATAACTCCCGACAGCTTATTTAATTTTAAACGGAGGCTCGCTTCTGTATTTTTCAGGTGCAGCTATATTAACTTTTTCATTTATTGCATTAGAAAATGTTTTAACCTGTGCTATATCATCAGGATAAATTATTAGCTGACGGGGCGATTTAAACTGTTTTGAAAAACATTTACCCATAAGCACATTCCGAAATTCTTTTATCGGGTTGTCATAATAATATTTCGGATAAAGTGATTTATCAAAACAAAAATCCATAAAATTAAACTCATTATGTTCAAAATCAACAAAAGTATTATCCGTATGCTGAAAATCCATAATGAAACCTTTATCCGGTGCAAGTATATTCTTTATCGCTTTATCATATGATTTTTGCGGCATTTCGGATATATTTTTTAATGATTTGATATAACTGTCAGAAAAAGCTCTATAATTTTTGTAGAAAGTTCCGCCGTCAACAAATTCAAATTCAGGCGAACCCTCTGCAATTTGATTAGGTTTAAATTTCGTCATTCCGTTTTTGCAATTTTCAAGGCAATTTATGGCTGCATCGTTTCCAAAATTTGCACGAACATATCCGAGGAAATGGAAATTATTCAACTGATCATAACTCGGATGAAAATCATCATATCCCATAAGGGTTGTAAGTTTATCCCAGTATTCCTGTGAGGGATGATTGCCTGTCATTTTTCTCAGCACCATTATTTTATCAGGTTGAGCAAGTGCTTCAAGAGGCGAAACAGATGTTTTTTTTGCTATTTTAGAACCTTCTTCCGCAACAAGGTATAAAGGCAGACCGAAATTTTCATTCTCTGCAACCGGCTTATTATATTTGATAGGTACAAGTGTAAGCTTATCGGATAATTTATTTATTTTAGGAATGGCAGATTTTTCAATTCGCATAACAAACCCGTCCTGTCCGGGTATAGAATGAACAACTGCATCTTTACCGTTTGCATAAGATGTTTTTTTTGACATTCCGACCAGTAATTCATGGAGATTATCTGCGATTTTTGGTGTTGCAGGCTCCGGTGCCTCACGATGAAAGGTTTTAGATATTAATCTTTTAAAAAAATTCTCCGGTGAAGTTTTTTTTAATTTTGAAGAAACGAACTCATCAGCTTTTTTAGCGGGTAATTTCGTCAGACCCGTAAAAGCAGGTTTTATATTCCGGTTAGAACCTGAAACACTACAACAGTTATTGGAATAAATGTTACCGGTAATATTCATAAAAAGCACCTTTCACAAAAATAGCAAATCCTGTCAAGATGATTAATTGCCATTTTTTTTATAATTATTAAGAAATATTGAGAAAAAATTTATCTGTAATATACAAACACACGGCGGATAAAAGTCATACCCGCCTTATGTTTTTTATGTATTACATGATTTTCAGGAATTAGCCAGATACCAGCGGATTTTATTTCTGATAAAATCACCGGCTTTAGCTTTCTCGACATCAGGATATGGCGGCAGATAAATTATATCAATCTTTCCGGCTGATGTAGTTGAGGGATTTTTTAATCCAAATTCGTAGTGCGTCATAACAGTTTGTTTAGTAACAGGAATATTATATTTCTTTGCTAAATTGGCAGCAAGTTTAAAAGCGGCTTCGCATTGAATTTTAGAAAGCGGATAGTTCCCTACGTTGTCAGCAGAAGTAAAGCCGTACATACCGCAGAGAGAAATACCGATAGATCCTGTATTTCCGCCTCCGGTGTGTGCTGCATACTTACCGTCAGAACAATTTTCATTATCTTCGGGTTTAAAATCCCCATTGTGTATCTCTCCTTTTGAATCTATAAGATAGTGGTAGTGTTGTTTGTCAACAGAATTAGGACTGCCGGTACCGGCAGTCCAGTGGATAATTATTCGTTTCATAAATCCCTCCTATTAACTCTTTGTTTGATTTTTATTACTTGATGAACTGTTATTACTCTGTATACCACTATAAATACTTGCCGCTGAATTTAATCCATTTGTTAAATATGAAAGCAGGGATGGTGTAGATGATGTAGTGCTGGTTCTTGTAGCATTTGCCAAACTTGTATTAAGTGACTGGCTCTGGTTGCTGTTTATAGCATTATAACCCTGAGTATAAGCACTTAACAGATTACTGAGTATTGATGCTGAATTGCTTTGTGAATTTGCAAGCAGTTCATTGGTATATGATGCAATATTATCAGTTAAAGTGTCAGAAAGATTATTATACATATTGGTAGCTTGAGATGAGCGTATCATGTTTCTGTCAGACAGAGGATTAATAATATCATTTTCCAATGTCTGATTAGCCATTTGATTTAAGTTTGTTGTATAGTTACTTAACAGGGCCTGATTGGTAGTAGAATCAAGCGACGGGTTAAGGTAGTCATTTAATACCGAACCAATATTGTCATTAACAAAGGTGTTTATCGTATCGAAGGCAGAACCTTCCGTAAAACTGCTTGTTGTACCTTTGTTATTTGTTGTGGAAGTAACGTATGGATTAGATGTTGTAGTATTACCGAGAGTGGTTTTTTGAGTTGTTTTTTGGGAAGAACTGCCCATAATAATTCCTTTCTGAAGCATTGCTTCGTTTAAAGTGTATTAACATTTTGACGAAATACATAGATATTGTCTTTGAATTTTTTAAAACCGCAGCATAACAATCCGAAAATGGCGGGTTTATGAGAACATTCAGCCCAAATATCACAATTAAACCAGCTTAGAGCAAGTTTAAAGCATTTTTTATTAAACAGATGATGTTTTCTTGTACCGTAGCCGTTAACCCATATTTTGCCGTTTATTTCAAAAAAATACACGCAAAGACAAAGAATATCGTCATCATAGAAAGCGTAAAAAAGTGTATTTTTTATAACCTCATTAAACGAAGAAGAATCGTTTATAACAGATTGATATTTATAATACAGATTTTCACACTCATCATAATTAAAGTCCTCATAAAGAGGGATAGAAATCCGCATCATAATTGCTTTACCTTAATTCTGGAAAATTCGATATTTTTAATTGAAAAATCCTGATCGGCATCACCGGTATAAAATCTTATCTCCAGAGTTTTGAAAGTAGATGGCGGAAGTTTTTTTATAGAGTTTGTTTCTTTTGGTCTGTAAACTGCAGAAGAATCCCAGCAGGAAGTATCCCAGTAGAACAGATTTTTGATTGTTTTAGACTTAATATGCTTTGTTTTAGGTGTTTTGATAGAGTCATAATTTTTTATATATTGAACCATAAAATCATTGGCATTTTCTACATCCAGAGTAATTCTCGGCGGGATATACAATATTTTAAGAGTATTATCTGCAGAGAGATTTAGGGGTGAGCAGTAGTAATAAGATTGGATAAATTCGCCGTCAAAATCATCTCCGCTATATTCAAGAAACATTTTATTTTCGCTTGCAGAGTAAAGGTTTTTATCGACAAAAGCAAGTGTTGTAAGTTTCTGGCATTTGCGTTTAACCCATTCTTCGTGGATGTAATCATAGATGAGTATAATTGAATAATCATCATCTTTATTGGGAATAAGAAACCATATTTCATTTCTGTCTGAGAGGATAACAGAGAGCATCTTAATATTTTCAAGTGATGTGGAATCCATATCAATAAGTTCTTCCTGAACATCAAGTGCAATATTTTTGCTCAATGTGGTATCGCCATTAATTATTTGAGAAAAAGAAAACACCCCCTTTTTTGTATCGTCATAGAAGTATAGTTCAGTTCCGTGGAAAACGAGTGCGTTAGCACTTGCACAACCCCCCGGAGAGTCGTCGCTTATTGAGTATGAGTAGTCTGAATTAACGCTCAAAAGGCAGGAACTGTCTTTGTGAAATATCGCCAGTGAACCGAGATAAGGCAGTATAGCGGTAATCTTTTTGGTAAGCTCAATATAACCCGCTGATGTAGTAATTTCAGGGTCGCAAGTCGAGAAGTCGTAACAATCTTCTTTAACGGAATACCACAGGACGACTCCGTTATAAATCCACAATCTTCCGTCGAAAACAACAAGCCCCATTCCTGCAACATTTCTGCCGTCGACATCTGTAGGTTCAAATGTTGTGACTTCAGCACTGTTACCGTCATCATCGTAATTATCAAGCTGGATAGAGAGCAGATTTACACCGTTAGAAAAAATAAACAAATCGCTCCAGCCTTGAGCAAAATCGACCCCGCAGGATTGTCCCGTGACATCAAGTCCTTCCGCTTTGAGCGTTAGTGTACCTGAATGTGAATTATATTGATAAATTTTGCCCTCGGATTCATCTTCCGTATGTATAAAAAAATGTGTTTCAGAGTTTTGAGTACTTTCAAAGGCATTAATAATCCTTTCGGAAGAATTCTCCAGTATAAGAACAGCTTCATTGCCTTTCATTTTTCTGATTCCGACACCTGAATTGATACCTGTGTTAAACAACTCGACATTCTGGATATCGGAGGCAGAAATAACAGATGAAGAAAACGAGGAATTTATGCGTTTAATGCCTGCAAAATTATTACATAGAAGATAATCATTATATGTAGTCATAGTAACTCCTTAAAAAGAGGCTGTAAACATTACAATGCACCTGCCTCTGAAAGTGCACCGGTAAAAATAATAAATAAAACTTTTAAAAAAAGCCGGCAGGCGGTCTGAGAGGTAAACCTGCCGGCATCTGCATAGAGTTAGTTAAAATAAAAGGAAGAAATTAATATGAAATTTAAAAAGTAATTCTTCTGTTCTTTTTTCTGCCTCCGACGGCTTTAATAAGAAGTTTATAGGCTTTTTCATATTGGACGCTGAAGCCTTCGTAATTTTCATCGGAAAGCGAGGCAAAAGCATACATCAATGCTTTTGAGATAACGGTATTGAGGAACAATTGCTCATATTTAGCCGGAATTTCAATAGTATCTGTGTCATCTCTCAGTGCATAGATTGCCTGATTATCTGCATCTACACCAACTGCGAATGAAGCATATTCAATGTTGATTTTATACATTTTATCGGGGATAGGATAGAAACAGATATATTCATTCTTTATAAAAAATCCTTCAGGTTCGCCGTATTCGGCCTCAAGAGTTTCGGGATTTTCGATAAATTCCAGATAATCCCCGTCATACATAACGGCATATTGTTCACCGTCAGAAGTGGTTTTTTGGATAATTGAACCGTTTGGAAGATTATATTTATTGTAATATTTTTGGGTCAAAATATTCATATTTTTAATTCTAAAATCGAACGGATAAGAGCACCATATTTCGACAAGTGCTTTATTGATAGAGGAAATAAGTGCAGGGTCAAAATCGTCGGTGCATTCAGCAT
>JAJPXE010000092.1 GCA_021205645.1 Candidatus Gastranaerophilales bacterium
GAGTTATCTTAAATCCCCCGAACACAGGTATATTAAGCTCTTTAGAAATATCAAAGAATAATTCGTCCAGTTGTTCGGGATAACCGCACTCCAGAAAATCACCTGTAACAACAGCTTTTACATTCGTTCTGAAATTCTTCATATTTAGTAACTGTGTGAGCATTTTATCAATTTTATAAACAGGTTCGTTCAAATCTTCGCAAAAGAAAATAAAATCTTCATCGGGTAAAAATTCAATTCCGCAGAGAGAAACAACAGAGGCTAAATTTCCGCCGAACAGTGTTCCTTTTGCTTGAACTGTATTGCAGGTTTTTTGAGCGGTGAAAGAGAGTTTTTCTTTCTGTTCAACCGCTTTGTAAAAATTAGCGGTTGTAAAATCAGAAATCTTTTCAGCACCAAAATCGCCTTTTGCCATGGCACCGGAATAGGTTATCAGCCCGGAACGTTTTAGAAACATTGCTGACAGAACGGTAATATCCGAATATCCGCAAAATATTTTAGGGTTGTTTTTGATTAAATCATAATCTATTTTATCAACAAGCCTGAGGCATCCGTATCCACCTCTTGCACAGATTATTGCGTCTATCTTTGGATTTTTGAACGCTTCGTGCAGGTCTGCGAGCCGATTTTCATCAGTATCGGAAAAATATTTATTTATGTTGAACAGGTGTTTGGAATAAACAACATTATATCCGTTGGTTTCAAAATATTTTTTTGCCCGTTCAATAGCTTTAATATCACGCACAGCTCCTGCCGGTGCAATAAAAGCGATTGTATCACCCTTTTTTAGCGGTTTTGGTTCTATATAGTTCATATCGTTTCCTTTGTGTTATAATAATACTATCATGAAAGAGGGATATTTACCGTTATACAGAAAATACAGGCCGCAAAAGCTGGAAGATATTGTCGGGCAATCGCACATAAAGACTGCATTGACAAACGCAATCAATCTGGATAAGATTTCACATGCCTATCTTTTTACCGGTCCGAGAGGTACGGGAAAAACTTCAACTGCAAGAATACTTGCAAAATCGCTGAACTGCATTAACGGTCCGACAGTAAGCCCGTGCGAGGAATGCGAGAGCTGTAAATCAATCACCAATACAATCCCTATTGATGTTATAGAAATTGATGCTGCAAGCAACCGTTCTGTTGAGGATGCACACAATATACTTGAAAAAGTGCAGTATGCACCCGTAAACGGAAAGTATAAAATCTATATTATTGATGAAGTGCACATGCTTACGACACAGGCATTTAACGCATTATTAAAAACACTTGAAGAACCGCCTAAAAATGTTATATTTATTCTGGCGACAACGGAGGCTCATAAAGTTCTTGATACGATAAAAAGCCGCTGCCAGAGGTTTGACTTCAAGCGGATAACAACCGGTGATATAGTCGAGCATCTTAAAAAGATAGCAAAAAAAGAAGATATAAAAATAACGGACGGGGCAATTACGCTGATAGCAAAGAGCTCATCCGGCGGAATGCGTGACAGTCTGGCATTGCTTGATCAGGTCAGTACAATTGGTGCGGCAAAGGAAATAACCGAAGATGATATTAATAATCTTCTTGGCAGATTATCGTTTGATGTGCTTTTAACTCTTGCGGGGCATATTGTTAATTCAGATGCTCTGTCTGCAATTCAGACTCTCGAAAAAATTTATAATGACGGAAATGAGCCTATCCAAATTTTAACCAATTTAATGATATTTTTCAAAAATGTACTGATTGTAAAAACCTGTAATACAGAGTTGTCCGCAGAGTTAACGGGTTTGACCGAACAGCAGGTAAAATCGCTTGATGATATAAAAGGCAGTCTTGAAACGCATCAGATAGTATTTTTGATAAACAAGACCGCTGAATATATAAAAGAACTAAAAGAAACGACCAATCAGCAACTGTGGCTTGAGGTGAGTTTGATAGATCTGTCAAATTTGTCTGACAATACTAAGTTAATGGATTTACAATCAAGAATATCGCAGCTGGAGGCATCGGGAGCATCGGGTGCGGCACCCCGGTCTGTTATACAGAATCCGCCTGTTGTATCAGCACCTGCAAAGCCGTCCATGCCTGCATTACAGGCATCAAAAACGGGTTCATTGCAGGGGGATTTAAAGTCTCAGGACGGGAATGCCATTAAGGAGCCTGTTTCATCAGATGACAGCAGTGATTTAAAGTCGTTATGGGTTCAGATATTAAGAGCAATTCCTTATCAGGCGGATCAGGCTTTGTTAACTCTTGCAAATCCTGTTAAGATATCGCCGGACGGAATTGTAATAACATTTAAGAACCCGAATTTTGTGCAAAAAGCAAATACGCAAGAAAAGAAAAGGTGTATTTCTGATGCTGCCGCATCTGTACTTGGCAAATCTGATATACCGGTGACAATACGTGAACCGCATGCTGATGATAAGAAGATTGAGAAAATAAAAGTCACCCTGCAGAAGAAACCGATTGTTCCGCCAAAGAGTCTTGTTGATGAGCCTGACGAAGTTACCGAACAAGAATTAGAGATGTTTTCTCAAGAGAGTGAGGCGGTGTCAACTGTAAAAGCGGGCGAAACGGATTATTCGCACTCAGACCAGAGCTGCATTACAGGCATCAAAAACGGGTTCATTGCAGGGGGATTTAAAGTCTCAGGACGGGAATGCCATTAAGGAGCCTGTTTCATCAGATGACAGCAGTGATTTAAAGTCGTTATGGGTTCAGATATTAAGAGCAATTCCTTATCAGGCGGATCAGGCTTTGTTAACTCTTGCAAATCCTGTTAAGATATCGCCGGACGGAATTGTAATAACATTTAAGAACCCGAATTTTGTGCAAAAAGCAAATACGCAAGAAAAGAAAAGGTGTATTTCTGATGCTGCCGCATCTGTACTTGGCAAATCTGATATACCGGTGACAATACGTGAACCGCATGCTGATGATAAGAAGATTGAGAAAATAAAAGTCACCCTGCAGAAGAAACCGATTGTTCCGCCAAAGAGTCTTGTTGATGAGCCTGACGAAGTTACCGAACAAGAATTAGAGATGTTTTCTCAAGAGAGTGAGGCGGTGTCAACTGTAAAAGCGGGCGAAACGGATTATTCGCACTCAGACCAGAGCAACATGGTAAAGCAGCTATTTGACGGCAAGTTTTTAGATTAGTTTGTGTACATATTTGATTTTTGTTTCTCTTACTCTCAATGATACTGTTCTCCATGATAAAATACATTATATATCACCGTTTAGGAGAGGGTTTCTATCTTTTTTCTTCTCCTTTGGGCGAGGATACGGGTTTTAATTATATTACCCATACCCCTCTACAAATGGTGGATATATTTACGCCGTAACTAAAATTAATACTTTACAAGCCGTTATATAGATTGTATTATAGTAATACGTTAAGTTTGAATTGGAGCAATTTTGGCAGATAAGTACAAAATACATGGCGGTAATCAACTAAAAGGCGAAGTTCTAATAGGCGGCGCAAAAAACTCTGTACTTAAGCTTATGGCTGGCTCAATTCTTGCTAAAGGCGAAAGCAAAATATACAATGTCCCTGAACTTACGGATGTCGGGATTATGCTTGAAGTAATTAATGCTCTCGGAGTAAAAACTCATCACGATAAACAAGAACAGTCTGTTACGATTGATGCAGCCGATATAACCTCAATAACTGCCCAATATGAATATGTCAGTAAAATGAGAGCCTCATTCAATATTCTCGGAGCACTGGTTTCCAGATGTAAAGAGGCTATTGTTGCTCTGCCGGGCGGCTGTGCCATCGGTGAGAGACGGGTCGATTTCCATATAAAAGGACTGGAAGCGCTCGGAGCAAAAATTAAAATTGAAAACGGTTATGTTCACGCAAAAGCAAACAAACTGACAGGTACTGATATATACCTTGATATTCCGTCTGTTGGTGCGACAGAAAACCTTATGCTTGCCTCAATACTTGCCGAAGGTTCTACGCGTATCCAGAATGCGGCACAGGAGCCTGAAATTATAGATCTGGCTAACTTCCTCAACACTATGGGGGCTGATATAGTCGGAGCCGGAACTTCTGAAATCGTTATTAACGGTGTCAAGCAGGATGATTTACACCCGATTGAATATACAACCATTCCCGACAGGATTGAGGCGGGAACTTTTATGTCTGCTGTTGCAGGCACAAGAGGAAAAGCTGTTATAAGAAATGTCTACCCCGCTCACCTAACGTTCTTTAACGATAAACTTATCAAAATGGGAGCTAATATCAAACTTATTGAGCCGACTGCAATAGAAGTATCCTGTAAAAACAGGCTTAATTCGGTTAACTTTGTAACACAGCCGTATCCGGGATTTCCGACTGATTTACAATCTATGGCAATGGTACTTCTATCAACCGCTAACGGGGTCGGAATTATCACGGAAAGCCTTTATGAAAACAGGTTTATGCAGGTACAGCACCTGCTGAGAATGGGAGCGGATATACATCAGGACCGAAACCACGCTATTATCAAAGGTATTAAAAAACTCACCGGTGCAACGGTTGGAGCAAGCGACCTAAGAGCGGGTGCCTCGCTTGTAGTTGCCGGACTTATGGCGGACGGTACCACTACTGTCGAAAATCTTCACCATATCGACAGAGGCTATGAAAAATTTGACGAAAAATTGAGAAATTTAGGAGGTAATATCGTCCGATACAGTGATGATAATAACTTTAACGAAGAAATGAGGGTAAGAGCTGATGAATCACGTTTATAAAAGATGGTACGATCACGACCCTAAATTACTGGAAGTCATTGAACTGCTTAAAAATTATCAGGAAGAATTATTGGAGCAGGCTGAAATTTTCTTGACTAAATTGGAAGAACAGGTATCTAAAGAGGCAATTGACAGATTTTATGAACTGATAAAACCTGTTAACGGCTGCCGCTGGTACGACAAAAACCCTACCATCTCAAAAACCGTTGAAATCCTCAGGGTCGTTCCTCCGGATGTCCAAAAAGCATGTGCGGAAAGATTTATTTCCGCTCTCAAAGATATGGGGATTGATTACGAAAGTCCTAATCAAGAATAATGAATATTTTATCTTCTGCCGTTTTTAATGAGTTTGAAAGTTATGTAAAATCGTCAATGTCGTTTTGTGTTACGGGACTGACCGGCTTTGTACGTTTGCTTTCAATAAAAAAAATACTTGATATATCGGGCAAAAAAGTGCTTTTTATTACCTCAACCGAACAAACTGCACTTAGATACAGTAATGATTTAGACTCATTCTTCCGTATTAATTCAGAAATTCTACCGTATCAAAACAGTTCGGTCTATGAGCCGGTAAACACAAATAAGTACGATTATGCAAAACAATTGGATATTTTATTAAAACAACCGGATTTAATTATTGCACCTGTAAAATCATTGTTGGAAAAATTTCCCGCCACAGATTTTTTTAATAAAAATAAACTTTCACTCAAAATCGGAGATGAAATAACAC
>JAJPXE010000186.1 GCA_021205645.1 Candidatus Gastranaerophilales bacterium
ATATAAGCATATATCCAATTCAATTATTAAGTAAAACTACGGAAGTAAAAACTCAAAATTGATACATTTTTTTTATTGTATAATAATAAAAGCTAAGGAGATGTGTGAAATGCTGTTAGAGTTTTTAAATTCTAAAATCCACAGAGCAACGGTTACGGATTCAAACTTGAATTACATCGGTTCTATCACAATAGATGCAGATATACTTAATGCCGCAAATATTCATGAGTGGCAAAAGGTTGATATACTGGATATTAATAATGGCGAGAGGTTCCAGACATACGTTATAAAAGGTATAAGCGGTTCAAAAATGTTTTGTGTTAACGGAGCGGCTGCCAGAAAAGTTCAAAAAGGCGACAAAATTATAATCTGCTCATACAGATATGTAACGGAGGACGAGCTGGAAGACTATAAGCCGACTATTGTTCAAATAGACGAAAACAATAATATGGTTTAACTATGGAAAAACCCAAAAACACAAAAAAGAATAAGAAATTCACTATCAGCACAAAAAATATGGGTGTTGATATTGATAAGAACGAATATAAAACAATCGTTCAGTCACACACCAATTATCCTGAAAAGTATTTCAGATAGGTAAGCTGATTTAATATTTATGCGGGTTTGGCTTATTGCCCGATTTGTAAACTTTGGGATAAAAATAACAGGGGAATTTATGGACAATATGAAACGAATACTTATAGTCGATGATGATGATGAAATAAGGGAGCTGTTGGAGTTTGACGTGGCACAGAGCGGGTATTTTGTTGATACGGCAGACAACGGCAAAGACGGATTAACAAAGGCACTTAATAACAGTTATGACCTGATTATTTTAGATGTAATGATGCCGAAAATGAATGGATTTGATGTCTGCAAAAATATCAGACAGGCAAAATTATCAATCCCCGTGCTTATGCTCACGGCAAAAGGAACAATTGATGATAAAACAATCGGTTTCGATTGCGGTGCCGATGATTACCTTGTCAAACCGTTTGATATACAGGAAGTTCTGCTCAGAATACGTGTGTTACTCAGACGTAGTCAGTCGATGCCTGAAGCAGCACTTTCCAATGAAATCCTGCATGCCGGAAATATTGAGATATTTCCTGATACTCTGGAATGTATTATTGTTAACAAAAAAATCAAACTCACCCCAACGGAATTTGAGATATTATACTGTCTTATGCAGCATTTTAACAATGCCGTAACCCTTGCAACCCTGCTTGATGAAGTGTGGGGCTATGACAGCGACGAAGATGTCAGAATGCTAAGAGTTCACGTAGGCGGGCTGCGGAACAAAATCGAACCCGACTCAAAAAAACCGCAATATTTGCATACCGTCACTAATGTCGGTTATAAACTGACACCTTTCGGAGAATAGTATGAAAGTTTATAAAACCACAAAAAGACTGAAAATAGCGGAACAAATAATTATTGTTATATTATTTGCCGTACTTATTCCGCTTACAATAAGCGGTTTTATTATAAATAATGTCAACCAGCAGTCCGTAAGAGCACAGTTGTGCACAACCGCAGAAATTATTACTTATACGGTTTCTGACAGCATTGACATATTTAACAACTCCATAAACTATGAATTAGAACAAATAGGGATGACCCTCGACTATATGAACTCATATTCGGCTAAGGCAGGATATTTAAAACGCATAAAAAAAACGTCAAAAATATATAAAGATGTTCGTATACTGAAAAATGAAGCCGAATACAATAAATTAAGGGAAGAATGCCGCCTGAATAATGAGGCAGTCCTCGGTATTAAACAGAAAAACGGTTCTTATCTTGCCGCTATCTTTGAGATTGAAAAAATCAGAACAAATATGTTTACCTCAATCGGCTCGGATAAACGTCAAATCTATATTCTAACTCCGAAAGGTGATTTGATAACATCATATAATTATGATAAAAAGGTTTTTAACAAAGGAATAAAACAGCTGCCCAAAAATCTTGAAACAGATAAGACAATCATCTACGGTAAGAAAAAAAATCAGCCGTTTGCATGCCTAAAAAAATCCAATCCGGATATTCTGATAATAGTTTCAACTCCGGGAGAGATAACACGAACATATATCGACTACAGCCGTGCAAAAATCATACTTTCCGTATTGGCAGCGGCTTTTGCGGTTCTCTTTATTGTCGGACTTTATATTTCATATCTCTATCTTAATATAAGACAGCTGTTCAAAGCTATAATTGCTATCTCAAAAGGTAACTATAAGAGGCGGATACGGCTTTTAACCCATATATTCACTCCATATGAAATGATTTTTCTGGCTTATGAATTTAACAGAATGGCAAATCAAATTCATAAATCTTATAAAAAATTAGAAAAGAACAATAAAGAATTAAAAGAACTGAACGAGTTTCGCTCAAACATGATAGACACCGTAAGCCATGAATTCAGAACACCTTTGACAAGTATTCAGGGCTATACATCGCGTCTTTTAAGACAGGATATACAAATAGATGAGGCTACTAAACAGAAATCACTCAAAGTTATCAAGCGTCAGGCGGAACGTTTGAAACGAATGGTTGAGGATTTGCTTGTAATACCTGATATTGAGGGGGCAAGTCTTAATGTGTCAATTGAGCCGGTTAACGCTTTTGAAATCATTGATAACTCAATAACGCTAAGTAAAAATAACTCGGGAAAAACACTTACAAATAATGTAAGCCCTGATATCCCTATGATATATGCAGACAGAGATAGATTTGAGCAGGTTGTTATAAATGTGGTCGAAAATGCTGTCAAATATGCTGATGATGAGTCTGAAATTGTTATTGAGGCTGAGGTATTTGACGATGATTATGTAAAATTTGTCGTAAAAAATCATTGCAATGTTATTCCAAAAGATAAACTCAAAACACTTTTTGACAAATTCACCAGACTTGATGATAAAACAACAAGAACAACAAGAGGTACCGGTTTAGGTTTGTTTATCGTGAAAGGTCTTGTGGAAACAATGGGGGGGCATATTCATCTTCATTCCGGCATGGATTGGGGGTTTGTTGTCCAAATATTTATGGAAAGGGTTAAGGACGTATAATGCACAGGGCGAGAACAGAGGCTTTAAAAACACCGGAGTGTGATGTTCCTGTCGGTTGTATCATATTGTGCGGTGACAAAGTTATTTCATCATCGCATAATACCAGAGAAAAAGACTGCGATGTGACATCACATGCAGAAATCAATGCCATACGTAAAGCACAGAAAGAGCTGAAACGTTGGCATCTTGATGACTGCACAATGTATGTAACACTTGAGCCGTGTCCTATGTGCGGCTGGACGATTTTAGAGTCAAGAATTAAAACTCTTTATTTCGGCTCATATAACACTCGCTGCGGAGCCTTTGGTACAGTTTTAGACTTAAAACAGATTGCAAATTCATCTATCAAAGTTTATGGCGGTATTGATGAAAAAAAATGCGATAAAATATTGGAGGATTTTTTTAAAAAATTGAGAGAACTTAAGGGAGGTTAAGAACAGATAAGGGGTAAACAAGGGGTAAACAAGGGGTAAACAAGGGGTAAACAGGGAATGATTACTAAAACAGAACTTGATGAGCTTGTCAAAAAGTATGAAACGGAAGATTTCATAAAAGATGATCCCGTACAATTTATTCATAAATACAAAAATAAAGCGGATATAGAACTTGCAGGATTTATTGCATCTTTGTTTTCATACGGTAACAGACAGATATTCATCAAAAAAATCAATGAACTTCTCGGATATTCAGACGGTGATTTGTACAATTATATAAAAAACGGTGATTTTTGTTTAGTTTCAAAAAATAATTTCAACTACCGATTTTCAAAAGATTTTGAAGTGATAGAGATGTTAAAAATTCTCTCAAAATTATACAACAACTCAAACGGTTTATCGGAATTATTTGAGTACGGCTATCAAACGGGTAATTCCATCGTTAAAATGTTTCAGATTGTAATTGATTATTTTTATTCAAATGTCAGTAATTCTGTCGGGCAGGGATTTTATCACTTATTGCCGGATCCGTCAAAGGGCGGAGCAATGAAAAGAATGAACATGTTTTTACGCTGGATGATAAGAAAACCTCCTGTTGATACCGGTATCTGGTCATTTATTCCGAAAAGTGAGCTTTTAATTCCACTTGATGTACATGTAGCAAGAATTTCACGAAAAATGGGTTTATTAGCCAGAAAAAGTAATGATATGAAAGCTGTTCAGGAGCTTACAAATAACTTAAAGTATTATGACAGCGAAGATCCCGTCAAATATGACTTTGCAATTTTTGCACGGGGAATTAATGGTTAATCAAGCTGCCACTTGCGTCTTAGCTTGATAAATTCTCCCTGATTATCCATGTCTGAAATGACATTATTTACAACATCAATCATATAGCTTGATTCGCTTCCCCGTCTGAATGCCACTCCGTATGAATCTCTTGAGTACTTCTTCGGCAGGAGCTTAACACTGCCGTCTTTCATGGAATAATTGCGCAAAATCGCATCATCAGAAGTTATTCCCAAAATTTTGCCTGATTTTAAAGCGGTATAAGCCTCGTCATAAGTCTTGTAACCCATAACATGTGCGGACGGCAGTAAAAACTTTATTGTCTGTTCTGCTGTCGAACCGAATATAACCCCGACATTCTTATCACTTAAGTCGGCTAATGACCTTATAGTACTGCCCGTCCGCACTAACAACGATTGTCCGGTTATATAGTACGCATTGGAAAAATCCGCAAAATTCTGCCTTGCCGGAGTTATTGTCATTGTTGCAATAACCATATCAACTTTATTCAAATTCAATATATACATACGTTCCGAATCCGACACGGCAACAAATTTGACTTTTGCCGGGTCATGGAACAATTCCTTTGCTATTCTGTGAGCTAAATCTACATCAAAACCGGCATTTACCCCGCCTGTATCAATAAAACCGAACGGTTTACTGTCGGTTTTGACACCGACAATTAAATACCCCCTTTTCATTACGGTTTTATATAAATCTCCGCCTTTCTGTGTCGCTTCATCACTTGAATAGTCGTAGATATAAAAAACAGCGCCGATTATACATAATATTATTGCTAAGACTAATAAAAGTTTTTTCTTCATATATAACTATTAAATAATTAATTTCAAATTTTGTAAATAGGGTATAAAATCTTTCAGTACTTCTGCAATAATGTTTATTTCAATCCCGTACAGGCGGCAGGATAGTGTATGTAATAATATGTAAAAAATCAGATTTTATAACGAATCTGTGATATCCTGTATGGAGGAGGATTTATGAGAGCAACGGAATATTTTATGGACGGATATTCGTGTTCCGAAAGTATAATAAAAGAACTGGCAGAGGAATACCCTGAAATATCAGCTTTACTTCCGGCGGCAACAGCTTTTTCCGGCGGGTGCGGTTCGGGCTGTATCTGCGGG
>JAJPXE010000204.1 GCA_021205645.1 Candidatus Gastranaerophilales bacterium
TCGCACCCCACCCCTGCGGAGGCTGTGCTGCACAGCAGCACCCGCTCCGCTCCCCCCCCCCAGTCGGGGAGGGGGACTTTTCGCGTGAAGTGATTGCCCCCTTACCCCTGCGGAGCAGACAGTGCCAACTGCTTTGCAGGCGGAGCGTTGTGTTAACGACAACGTCGTTAACACCGACTCCGTTGCGGAGCGGGTGGGAACCAGTTCCCACTGTCGCTCGGCAGACCGTGTAAAACGCACGGCGGCGTAGTGCTGACCTGCCCGCCTTGCCCTACGGCAAGCCGGCACCGTCAGCACCGACTACGTGACACCCACTGCCGCTCTCGCAAACACCCGCTCCGCTCCCCCCCATCAGGGAGAGGGGAAAATCTTTGCCCATTATAAACCAACAAATAAATCAACTTAGTGCGGATTTTATAAATCCTCGCTCTCCTTAAGCAAATTATCAATAATCTTTTTAGCACTTCGTTCATTATTTATGGTTGCATTTCCGCCAATGCAGCCGCCCTCACAGCACATAACCTCAATAATGTTACAATCGGGACAAATACCCTTTTGTGCATATTTTCTCAAATCACGTATTGTTTCTTTTGTTATTCCATTGATAATACATGGCTTCATTTTTTCAGGGTTTTTTATTACGTGTCTTACAGCACCCGCAACTCCGCCGGATACAGCATAATTCCTTGATTGTTTTGACGCACTCTGCTCTATAACCCTTTCTTCGCAGTCCATTATCTCTATTTTTCTCCCGACAAATAACGCTCCCAACTCCTCTGTGTTTAGCACATAATCAATTTTTGGGTTGTCAAAAACTTCCCGCCTTTTTGCCACACAAGGACTTATAAATACTAATTTTGCATCGGGATATTTTTTTCTTACTATCTCTGCGGTGTAATATGCAGGGGTGTGAGTTGTTGACACGAACGGTTTTAATTCCGGCAGATGTTTCCCGACAAGCTCGTTATATCCTGCACAACAGGAAGTCGTCATAAAAGCTTCACCCTTTTCTATTCTTTCTTCAAATTCAGTCCCTTCGGTTCTTGTGGTTACATCCGCACCCAGTGCCACTTCATACACATCATCAAATCCGGATTTTATTATTGCGGTTTCAAGTTGTCTTATATTTCCGGGGAATTGACCCGCTATTGACGGAGCAAACATTGCAACAACTTTATTCTCGGATTTTATTTGTTTTAAAACATCTATAAGTTGACTTTTTTCATGAATTGCTCCGAACGGACAACTTGCAACACATTTACCGCAGGAAATACACCCGTCATAATCAATTGTCGCTCTACCGTTTTGGTTTTTTTTAACGGCACCGGTTGGACATGCATCTTCACAGGGAACGGCAAGCTTTACTATTGCATTATACGGACAGGCTGATATACACATCTTACAGCCCTTACATTTGTTACCGTCAATGAACGAACGTCCGTCTTTCATTGATATTGCATCGAACCTGCAAGCACTCTGGCATGGTCTTGCAACACAGCCTTTACAGATATCCGTAACATAAATCTTACTCGGCACGCAGCCTTTGCAAGCATCTTCAAGCACGGTCAAAGGACGCTCATCCGGAGCTTCACGCTCTAAAGCCTCTTTTGCATATTCGGATAACGGTTTTATCTCATCATCATCTTCCATTGCGAAGCCTAAATCAGCTATTACCCTGTCCCTTATAATTGCCCGTTCGCTGTGAATACAGCAGCGAAAGGGTGTTTCAGAACCTTTAGGACGCATTGCTACGGGTATTCTGTTTATATTCTTTTCAAAATCGTCAGAAAAAAATGCAGTTACTATTCTTACCAGTATATCTTTTTTTATATGTATAGCCTGACTGTTATTACTCATTTGACTCAAACCTCTTTTCAAGTTCCATTATCAATTTCTCAGGGGTTACCTCGGAGATCACCTCATCATCTATTATGGCATACGGGGCTTTTGAATGCGTTTCCGAACACTTATTCAGGCACGGACTTCCTATTACCGTCACTTTATCACCGTATTTTTCTTCAATCATTTCCGCAGCATCACTCATATAATTACCGCCCATTACAAAACATGTCGTGCCGGAACAAATTTTTACCGTAATCTTTTTCATAATAAATACCTCAAATAAATTGTACTTTTACTTTTTTCAAATAATTATCTTCCAGTAATCTTGCTATTTTTTTGACAACATTCTTTCTTATCTCTATTTCAATAGGCAAATTCGGGTCGTAATGTGCCTGATTAACCTGTGCTCCTACAAGGAAATTTATACAATCACTGTCAAGCATGAATTTCATAAGCTTTCCTGCCGCATCATCTTTTGGTTTGCCGTCCTCTAAATATTCCGCTGTTTTTGTCAGAGTTAAAATTCCTTCTGTTACTAAATCTATTCCGTCCATACGGTATATCCCCGGAAGATTACCGACATTCAGCGACAAGTCTGTTTTAACGGGAATATTTAATTCTCTTGATATAATATTTGCTGTTGTACCGCCCGAAATTGCTTTTTTACCCTTAAAACTGTTGAAAGTATTTGCATAATAGTTATCTTTTTCTATATGGTACGGCGGACCGGTGAAAATTAATGCTTCTCTCGGGTCACGACAATAAATAGACACAATAGAAGTATCATCAAGAAGTTTCCTGTCAGGAGCTATTAATTCTATTTGTTTTATAAGGTAGCTGCTCAAATCGCTTGATGAAATATCCATATCTTGTTTAAGCTTAGAAAGAATAATTTTAATAAGTCCGCTTCTTTCCAGTCCGAGAGGATAAGCCTTTGTGCCGAGTGCTACCTGTGTCGCACCATCAGAACAAAATATTATTCTGTCATTTTTCTTGAGTTTTATATCATATACCCTCATTTTCCTGTTTTTGAAATTTTTGGAATTAATTATCTGACATTCCGGCTTCAAAACCTCACCATCTCTTATCCAGATAAAATCAGGGTTTCCTTCTTCTACAATCGTTGTTTTTCCGTCGTCATAGCAATCTATGGCGGAAAATGTCGAATAACTTATCCCCCTTACTTTACAGACGGGAAGCGAGTTCATTATAATTTCGCAGGATTGTTCAATATCGGCATTTTCTTTCAGGAATTTCAACAGCATGGTAGATGTCATACAAGCAAGAATATTAGCTTTAATTCCGCTGCCAAGTCCGTCTGAAAGCACCGCGACAAGTCTGTTCATTGCGGGAAAACGCTCTGAGATAAAATTATCACCGTACGCATTCTGGTTATATTTTTTCTTTTGTGAACAATCTATATCAATAAACATTATGTTTTCTTGTCCTCACTTGGATTAGTGTCAAATCCCTCTGCTATAGAATTAAGCAGAAGTTCTGTTTCGACCATGTGTTCACCAAGCAGGCTTGCTATTTCCTGTACCGTTGCAATGTTTTTTGTTATAACATCTCTTGCTTTTTTTGCAATCTTACTTCTGTCGAGTTCTGATTTGGTCACATCTGAAATAACTCCACCCACAATTTCACCGAATTCTATTGTAAAAATGCTTATATCATACAGTTTATCACCGATACTGTAGTGTTCCTGATGGAAGTCTTTTCCCGTATCAAGCGAGGATTTAAAAAATTCGCTAAAAGGAACAAGCCTTTCTATAGATGCTCCCGCCAGACCTTCCGGACGATTAGAGAATATTTCGTACATATCATTGCAGAACATTTGTATAAATGAGTCGTTTGCCTCCATAACTTCCAGTTTTGAATCGACCATGACAACGGCAGACGGCATACAACGCAACATTGCAGAGGCTTTTCTGACAGCAATTTTTCGCATATAAGAAACACACATCGATGTTTCTGCATCACCCGATATGAGTGCATTAACAAAATCACGGCATGTTGAATATCCGCAGCCTCCGCAGTTAAGTTCGTCAGATTCACTGTGTTTGCTTATTTTACGCAGAGCTTTTACTACCTGTTCAAGACTGTATTCCGATTTTTTTACGGGTTTTGGAATATATTCTTTTTCTACAACCATAGACGGTTCTTTCGGGATAGTTTCCCTGTATTCCGTGTTTGAATAAATATCCGATGTAATCAGAATTCTTGATCTGCCGCTTGAAATACAGGGTCCATTTATACATCCGCCGGTACAACCCAGAGCTTCGACAAATATTTTGTTCCTTATCTTATCGGGTTCAATCCCGTTAAGTGCTTTGTCAAAAGCCTCAAGAGAGCTGACATTTATAAATGTAACATCATTTTTATCAATCCCCGCTTTGCGTATGGTTTCATTCATTCCTCCCTCAAGAGGATAAATAGCACCCTCATAAGCATGATCCGGCACAAAATGAGAGCTTTCATCCGGTTTTATATCTTCTACATCAATGAATTCTTCTTTAAACCAATAATTCAACTCATCAAATGTAAGCGCAACAGACATCAGCTCAGGGTGTTCATCAGCTTCATTCTTTTTAGCGATACATGGTCCTATAAAAACAACACTTATATCATCTCCGAGAGAGTTTTTGAGCATGCCGGCATGAGTTAATGCGGGAGATGCTATCGGAACGATATTAGCCGAAAATTCGGATTTATACAATCTTATATAATCGTCAATAACAGGACATGCGGAAGATATAAACAGTCCTTTTTCTGCCTGATTAAGAATTTTTGCTGTTTGTATGGAAACCTCCTGAGCCCCGAGTGCAGTTTCACTGACTCCCGAAAACCCGAGTTTTTTTAAAGCGGCAATCATTTTTTCTTTCGGGATATCATAAACCCCGACCCAGCTCGGAGCAAGTGATACGTATACCTTTTTATGCTCTAAAAGCAGCATTTTAACTTTTTCGATATCGTTTCTGACTCTTTTTGCACCGGCAGGACATACCGTTACACAGTGACCGCACGCTATACATCTGTCATTTATTACGGAAGCACTGTTGCTCTGGATTTTTATCGCTTTTATATGACATTCTCTTATACACTTGAAACAATCGTGACACTCGTTTTTTAAGGTATAGACCGGATACAGTTTGTTCATTTATTTTATCCTTTCAATATTTCAAGGATTTTTTCCTTAGTAACATTCGTATAAGTAACCCCGTCAGCGATAATTCTCGGGCCCTGCGAACATTCATTCTCGCACAGACCGCCGACAAGTTCTACTTCTGTTTCTAAATGATTTTCTTCTATATATTCTTTTATAAACCCCAGATTTTCCTGATTTCCTTTTGCAAAACATGCACTTCCCATACATATTTTTAATTCAAGTGTCATTTGTCTTTCAACTCCAATAAACAATATGATAAATACTTACTTTCAATATATCATAATAAAATATTAAGCTCAACGATTATTTTAAAATCGTTGATATGACAGGGGTTTGAAGATGATTAAATAATTAAATATTAAT
>JAJPXE010000191.1 GCA_021205645.1 Candidatus Gastranaerophilales bacterium
CTTTTAACGTATTCAATCAAAACTGGTTAAGGGGTGTGATTTCTATTCAGTTATGTAAAGATTATGAAGTGTTTTTGTTACATCTTGGCAATTTTTGTTTATAAAAGCACTTTCTATATATGTACAGGTGTATCGTTAGGTATGTATTTATAATAGAAGGTATGTATTTTGAAAATTAACTATGTAGGTTCAAATACCGTAAACAACAATCAAATCAATAATAAAAATAATAATTCCGGTAATCCGAATTTTAAAGGTCTTATGGATTTCCCCGGCATTGTTATGCAAGGGCTTGAAAATTCAGGATTTATCGGCTCATTCCTTGTACAGGACACACTGGGCATGACTCTCCCGAGAACAAGACAGGGACTCTATCGTGATGTCACTGATGATAAGAAAAAAGATCTTAGAAACTTGAATTATAAAGAAGGAGCCGAAGTTTTTATCAGAGAATCTCTGTCAGGACCGCTATTGATGTTTTCGCCGGTTGCCGTTCTGCTGCTTGGCAGAAAATTTGTCGGTAAATCTACTTTCACTAATTCTTCCATGATAAAACGACTTGGTAAAAATCTAACAGAAACAATTAAAGGTACTTCTCATGAAAGTACTAAAGCTCTCAAGAAAGATTTCTATAAACGCAATGTCACAGCAATGGTTCAAAACACAACCAATGCCGCAGATAAAACAGCTGAAACCGCTTTCATTGACAATGTTGTTGAAAAAATTGAAAAATTAGACAGATACGATGCAAAAATTGCAACCAGCAAAGGCGCAAGGAAAAAAGCATTCAAACAAGCAAAAAAACTTCATCAAAACAAACTTGTTGACATGTTTAATGATTTCCATAAGACACATTCTTCCGAATACTCTATGGTAAATAAAGTTAAACTTGACAGAGATGCTGTATTTGCAACAGACAAAACAATTGATGGTATGAGAGGTTATGCTGCTGACGCTTTGAAGAATAAAAATGCTGCAGATATAACGGAAGATTACACCGCAAAACTTCAAAAGAATTCTTTAATAAAACGCGGTGTTGTAAATGCTCTTGCTGCTATATCGACAGTTGCTTCGGTTTCAATAGTTCCGCTTCTGTATAAAATAATCAACCCTGTTCCTCCGGGAGCTCTGGCAGGTGACAATAATAATGCGCAGAATGCCGCAAACAAACAGAATTCCCAAAATACACAAAAATCTGCTCAAAATAAAAAACAGGACAAAAATGGTCAGGTCGCTTTCACAGGAAAACTTGATTCATTTGCAAAACATTTTGAATTTAACGGCACGCAGTTGACACCTGCCCTTATGACGACACTTGCAGGTGTAGGTTTGATTGGTCCGCGTGTACATACCGCCGTAAAACGTGCCCCTGAAGATCCTAATACTAAAAAGAAAGACTATTCCGAAATCCCTGAAATCCTGACCAGAGATGTTATCTCCACAGGTGCGGTTACATTTGGCGTTCCTATGCTTTCTAAAGCTATTATCAGCAGTTATGAAGATGCCTCGGGATTTGTTCTTCAAAACAGACCGGACAAAAAGTTAACCACAGCTCAAAAAATATTGGATAAACTTAATCCGTTCAGCGGATACAGTCCTTATGGATTAAAAGACCTTAATCAAATTTATGGTAATATCAACACTACCGAAAAATTAGGGGAATTCTCTCATTTTGTTAATAACAATAACGGCAGCTTAGCTAAAATATTTAATACTCTTGATAGTGGAAAAGAAGTTTTCTCTGAATTTGGATTAGACATTAAAGAGCTTTCCAAACAAAAAGACAGAAAAGCCGCTAATAATACAATCATGGCTAAAATGACGGAAAATAAAGATTTTGCGGATAAACTTATAAATGTAATGAAACCTGCTAATGAAGGTAAGGCAAACAACATTCTTAAACGTGCAAGAGCATTGAACTCTTATACCTCATTTGTAGCTACTCTGTTCCTTGTTCCTGCTTTCTTAGGATTTGTTTTACCGGAAGTTGTTTATGGATTGACCGCTAAAAGACACAAAAAATTGCACGAAACCAATAATTCTCAAAATATCATGAACAATGCTGCTGCCGCTCAAACAAATAACAACGGTAACATTGATTATTCAACTCTAAAACACGGCAATAGTAGTCAAACATTCGGTCATTTTAAACATTCATAATCATTTTAACAATTGCTTTGTCAATACACTTCTATCAAATTTTGACATATAATCATCAATATTGATATTTAATCGTTTTGCAATATCAAATAATTGCCGCATAAGATTTACATCCGATGTGCAGTTTGTATTCTCAATCATATCATCAAATTTTGATACAACTTTTGAAAAAAATAAATTCTGAGCCTCGGATTTGTCAACTTCGATATCAAGTTTTTCTATCACATCCAGTAAATCATGGGTTACTTCTGCCTGTTGATATTCCATACTGTATACAAGTCTATTGATATTCTGCGCAACTTTTTTACTGAATATTTTGCTTGTCGGTGCTTTATCTAATTTAATACCAATCTTTTTTGCCTCAAAATTTATATCACCGGCAGTTTGTATTACTGTATCGTCTATAAAACCGTTTGAACTTGTAAATAATTCATTGAACTGTTTGGTTAAAGTATATTGAGCTGCTATTTTAAACTCATTTGGAATATCAAGCCCCAGTGCCTGCAAATGAAGCACCGAACCTTTACCCTCGCTGTATATATCCTCATAAGTTTTTGCAAACTCGTCTAATCGCTCTCTCATAAGGATTTGTAATATTTTTCTTCGTTCTTCTATAAATATATCTTTTAAAGTAAAATATTCTTTTCCAAAATATGAATCAAGCGCACGTATAATTTCCGTTAAAGGATTTACCATATATATTCTTATAAGTTCTTTTTGAATGTCGGTAAAACCGCTGCTATATTCTTTTATTGCACAGTGGAAATCCCCTCCTGAATATTGAAGTAAAGCAAACATAAGGTTATGTTTTTCCAGTGTTACTTTAGATTGAATTTCTACATTGCCTATGACTAAATGTGTATCACCTTTTTGTATTTTTTTATAAGATTTTTTGCTGATTACATAGCAATATACTTCTTCTTCATCTCCGACTTCTTCGTATAATGAAGATACCGCCCAGAGGCTGACTATTTGTTTTTCTGTAATAACGGAAGGGCGCACAAAGCGTTCATAAATATCTCTGCCGTTTCCTATTTCTTTGTAGTTACTCTGAGCATTTGACAATATTTCCAGATAATTAGTTTCATAATCTTCATCAGTAAAATCTTTAGCAAGTTGTATAACTCTTGCGGCATATTTCATAATTTGCACGGTTTCAATACCTGAAATTTCACAGAAGAACCAGCCGCAGCTTGTATACATCAACATTGCCTGTCTTTGAATTTCAAGCAGCTTCATTGCATTAACCTTATCCTGTTCACTTAAATCAGGCAGGAAGTATTCTTTTTGGAATTTTTTAACATTTGTATAGCTTCTGTCAAGAATAACATCAATATAGTTAAATCTTGCATCAAGCGGATTTTTAAAGTATTTTTGTCCGAATTTTGTAAACAGCGGCGTAACACTGTCACGCAGATAGTCCATTGCATCACGCAGCGGTCTGCGCCATTTCTGGTTCCAGCCCGGGTAGCCGCCTGTTGAGCAGCCACAATCGTCGCACCAGCGGCCGACTCCGTGTGAACAGCTCCACGATGATACATCTTTTATTTGTACCTGCCAGTCGCTGCGGTAGTTTTCAAGATATTCCGCATAATTTGTTACGGTCAATCCCGATTCTTTGACTTTCATCGCCATTACAAAAGATAGTGCCATATCTCCAAATTTTGTGTGGTGTCCGTAGCTTTCGCCGTCTGTTGCGATATTTACGATTTGCGGATAATTTCTATCATATGATATGCCGTCTTGAAGCCGTTTTAAGAACTTATTGCCATCACGAAGAAGTTCATCAAATGCAACTGATTTTGATATTGCACCGTCATAGAAGAATAAATCAATATATTTGTCGGGTGCTGATTTGATATAATATCTGTATGAATGTGCAGGGTCAATATTTCCCCAGCTCACGTCCTGCCAGTTATTTTCGTTTAATTTTTTAACACATTTAGCTTGAAACGGTGAGAGGATGGTAAACTTTATACCGTTTTCAACAAGCACACGCAATGTATCATCATCAACGGCAGTTTCAGCAAGCCACATTCCCTCGGGTTTTCTGCCGAACCTGTATTCAAAATCTTTTATTCCCCATTTTACCTGTGTTTGTTTATCAAGCTCATTTGCAAGCGGCATTATTATATGATTATAAACCTGTGCTATTGCGTTGCCATGCCCGCCGTGTTCTTCGACACTTTTTATATCTGCTTTTATAATCCTTTCATAAGCTGTAGGAGCAAATTCTTCCATCCATGACAATAATGTTGGTCCAAAATTAAAACTTATGTGCTCATAATTGTTAACAATACTAATCACTTCGTTTTTATTATTAACAACTTTAGAGGTAGAATTCGGGGCATAACATTCATTATTTACTCTTTCATTCCAATCGTGGCAAGGTAAAGCACTTGGCTGAAGTTCAATTGCCTCTAACCATGGATTTTCTCTCGGGGGCTGATAAAAATGCCCGTGTATAGCCAAAAATACTTCCCTATTCTTTTCCGTCATTACTATCTCCGAGTTTTATTTTATTTTTTCTAATTTTTCAACATCAATCCACGGGTCACCCAGTGCTGTTGAAAAAACTGTTCCGGTAAATTGCACCTTGTCGCCCTCTTTTAAGTCTATTAGTTTTTCTGCCGCCGTTCGTTTTATAAACAACTTCATTTCAGAAAGCGGGATATTTTTATCGGTATCTGTTCGCATAATCAAGAATGATATATATGTTTCCGAACTTCTCATTGCAGGTTTATAATCAAGTCCGAGCGTTGCAAATTTATCAAATCTTGCTGATACATTTATTTTTTTACCCATATATGCAGTAGGTCTTTTGACCACATCTATGGGGTTTACGAGATTTGTAAGCGGTACGGTGTGTGTCTGTTCTTTTGCCGGTACTCCGGTTTTAACATCAGTCGGTGCGGTTGTTATCGGTTTCGTTTTAGCCGGCGGAGCCGTTGTTGTTGCGGCAATTACCGCCGTAGTAATTGCACCCGATGGGCAAATATATTCAGTTGCATTTACACCGGTACAAATAATCGTCAAAAGTAATAATATACTTAATTGTTTCTTCATTTTTCTCTCCTAACAATTGATATTTTATCATAACTTAAACAAAATGTAACTACCCTACCTGAACCACCGCATTTTTTTTTTTATTTTGAAACATTAAAGTTTA
>JAJPXE010000241.1 GCA_021205645.1 Candidatus Gastranaerophilales bacterium
GGACAGGAACTTGATATTGATTTATTTAAAAAAAATCCGTATAATTTATACAGATACAATGTATCATTGCACATATAAAGCGGAGAGATTGAATGTTTAACTTTATCAACAATTTTTTCAGGTCAGCCGAACAACAGGCAGTGGAGAACTCCGCCTCCAGTGATGAAGGTAATCAACACAAAGAAAAAGAACAAAAAAAGAAAGAAAAAAAATACCTTGAACAGGAAGAAGCAGATGAAGTCAGAATTGGCGGCAGACCCGAACTAACAGAAGAAGAAGTTTGGTCAATGACTGTTGATTATGTTAATAAACTCAAAAAAGCAAATGCAGACAGAACAAAAGTCGTTGCTAAATTAAATAAATTCTTAGAAAATTTTAATGTAAAAAAATTTATGAAAAATAACCCGCACATGACAAGCCCGGATTTTTATATGGTAATATTTAATGAAACAGACAGCATTGTAAATTAGGGTTATTATATGGAAAAGAGAGTTTCAAAATCAAAACATGGTTTGAGAGGATGTGTTGTAATTCCCTCCGACAAATCTATTTCACATCGTTCTGTTATGTTCACCTCTCTTGCAAAAGGAAAGTCAATCATTAATAATTTTTCAGATGGAGCGGATTGTATCTCCACATTAAACCTTTTCAGACAGCTCGGGATAAACATTGAATATACAGGCGAAAAAACATTGACAGTAAATTCATCAGGAATTTTAAAGTATCCTGAACAAGATTTAAACTGCGGCAATTCCGGAACAACAATGCGATTATGCTCCGGTATTCTTGCCTCCCGTGATTTTGACACGGTTCTCTACGGAGATGAGAGCCTGTCAAAACGTCCGATGAAACGGGTTATAGACCCCTTAATGGCAATGGGAGCAGATATTCAATCAAATGATTACAAAGCCCCGCTGAGGATTAAAGGGAAAAATCTTACAGGCATAGTTTATAACTCTCCGCTTGCATCAGCACAGGTCAAATCATGCATCCTGCTTGCAGGGCTGAATGCCGATGGAAAAACAACAGTAACCGAACCATATTTGTCCAGAAACCATACCGAACTTATGCTTAAATATATGGGAGCAGATATAGCAGTGAACGGAAACAGTGTTTCTATAAGCCGCTCAAAACTTGAACCGGCGGTAATTGATATAGCAGGAGATATATCTTCTGCCGCATTTTTTATTGCCGCAGGGCTTATCGTTCCGAATTCAGAGATAATACTGAAAAATGTCGGGCTTAATCCGACCAGAAACGGAATTATTAATGTTGTAAAACGCATGGGCGGAAATATTGAAATACTTTCCGAAAACACGACCTCCGGTGAGATTGTCGGAGATATTAAGGTACACTATTCGGAGTTAAACTCCTGCGAAATATCAGGGGCGGATATTCCGGGATTGATTGATGAGTTACCTGTAATCGCTCTGATATCAACGCAGGCAAGAGGCAGAACCGTTATTAAAGATGCTCAAGACTTGAGAAAAAAAGAATCTGACAGGATTTCAACGGTTGCAACAGCGCTGAAATCACTCGGTGCCAATGTCGAAGAACAATCTGACGGGTTTATTATTAACGGAAAAACAAACCTTACCGGCGGAGTTGAGCTTGAAACTTTTCACGACCACAGACTCGCTATGACATATTATATAGCAGGGTTGATTTCAAAATCAGAAATTCTTATAAAAGATTTTGAATGGGTTAATACCTCTTTCCCTGAATTTGAAACCCTGATTAATAAATTATACTCATAACAGGATTTATGGTATTATAACAATCAGAAAGGCTGTTTATAAATGGGTGATGAAGACAAGCAGTTTGAGGCAACGCCCCAAAAGCTGCAAAGAGCCAGAAAAGAAGGACAGGTCGTCAAATCAAAAGACGTTTCTATTGCTATATCTCTTATTGTTGTTTTTTCATTCATATTGATGATGGCACCGATAAGCTGGGAGTTAATATGCGGAATGTTCAAGAATTTGTATTCTCAAATTCCCAATCAGCATGTTGATAGTATCGGTTTTGCCTACGTTTTTACATCATCTGTCATCCCGACTGTTGCAATTATTGCATCAACGCTTATCGTAGCGGCTTTTATAGCAGCTCTGGCGGATTTTATTCAGGTTGGACCTCTCGTTGCCATTGCACCGCTTATTCCTAAACTTGATAAACTTAATCCGACAAAATACTTCAAAAACCTGTTTACTGTCAAAACTATTTTTGAACTGTTCAAAAATATATTGAAAGTATGTATTCTCGGTATAATCGGCTGGACGGTCTATTCGGCGCATTTAAAAAGTATTTTAATGCTCGCAAGTATTGATAATAATTTTGCTGTTATGAACGAATTTGCAAGTTTATTAAAAGATTTTATCTATAAAGCATGTCTTGCATTTTTTATTATAGCTGTAGCGGATTACGGTGTTACCCGTTGGAAATTTATGAAAGACCAGAAAATGTCATTCAAAGAAATAAAAGACGAATATAAAAATCAGGAAGGTGACCCTCATGTTAAATCAGCCTTAAGACAACGTCGTATGCAGATGTTACAGCGCGGCGCAATGGATTCAGTAGCTGAGGCGGATTTTGTTGTCAGAAACCCTACCCATGTTGCCTGTGCCTTAAAATATGATGCAAAAACCATGATGTCACCAACCATGCTTGTTAAGGGTGCGGAACTTATCGCTAAGGAAATAATAAGGATTGCGGAAGAAAATGATGTTCCGGTTATAGATAACCCGCCTGTTGCCAGAGCATTGTACAGAATGGTTGAAATCGGTCAGCAAATTCCGCCCGAACTGTTTAAAGCGGTTGCTGAAATTCTGCTTTTTGTTTACAACTTGAAAAATAAACGTAATCAAGGTAATATAGGATAGTTAATATTTAAATATTTATAATGAATGAATAATCAAAGTCTATTAAAACAGTATGTGAGCATAGTTCAAAGAGTTGCCAAGATTGAACAGCGGCGTGTTCCTAATCACATGATTGAATATGAAGAGTTAGTCAGTATTGGCATTATTGCTGTGCAAGCCATGATTAAAAACAAAACTGAAGAACAGCTGTCAAAATATAATGATGCATATATGGGAACAGCTGTTAAGTGGGCTATACGAAATGAGCTCCGTCACCGTTACAAATGGTATTCTCTCAAACATAAAACTGAGAGCGATGGAGGCGAAGAAGAAAACCCTGAAAATCCAAACAAGGTAAAAGAAGCGGTATATGAGGCAATATTATCAATAGACGGACTGGCAGCCGCCGCAACAGACAATGATTCTCCATTCGATTTTATCAAAGACCCCCATGCCATGCCTGATGAAAATGCCGAAATTGTTGAGATGAGCCGGCTGATTAAAGAGGCTATCGCCACTTTACCTCAAAAAGAAAGAACTGTTGTTGAATACAGATTCTACCGTAATATGCAGGCAAAAGATATTGCCACTATGATTGGACTCTCCCCGTCACGTATTACAAGGATTATACAGGGTGCTCTTGTAGAAATTCGTGAATATCTGAAAGCCAGAGGACGTAACGACTATTAAAAAGTTTGTACACTCACATTCATGAACTCAATATCGTCATAATCAACATAAGCTGTTTGCATCAGATTTCTGCCGGCTTTTATCGTTATAATATTCTGCTGGTTCCATTTAATAAGGTTTTTGGGTAATCTTATTTTTTGATTATCACCATTAATCTGTATTTCAGCGATTTTTTGTCCATTCAGATAAACAACAGGCGGACTTGCAAATGCATTGGAAATATTATTTTGTCCCATACCCCTTGCGAGAGCTGTATCTATACCAATTATTGAGCCGATTACAAGAAAATATTGTTTACCGTTTGCAGAACTTGAGATATAAAAATTCTTTTTGTAAACAGGACCGACAGCACCGCTTTTAAACTGACCCGCATTTGCCGAATAACCGGAATAATTATTATCACCTAAATGGCATAACTCTGAATCAATTTTTATATCAAATTGATTAGACTTTTCTAATGATAATACAAACGGTCTGGATGCCGAACTTTGTGTTACCGTGACAGAAAACGGTTTGTAGTTAGCTTTTTCGACAGATAAAATTGTCGGTGTGTTAATTCTTGTATTTAATTCAAACTGGCCGTTGTTGTCAGTGTATGTCGTGTAATTCTTTGCAGGCACTGTAACTTTTGCATTAGCAACCGGCTGACGGGTTGTTTTGTCGATTATTCTGTTACTGTTCGCATAAACTTGCTGCGAAGTACTAACTCCACCCTGCATTAGTGCCGCATTTACGTTTGTTATACTCAAAAACACACATAATATTGTTAATAAAACTCTGTTCATAGAGATATTTTGCCCCCTGTGACTTATATATTTAACCGCTGTACGTTTATTATTTAATGATATTTTTTTAAAAGTAAAAATTATATTTGATATTTATATATTTTTTTGTTATCTTAACAGGTAGTGATTAAACATTAACAACATATCAATACTGAGAGCCTGATAATACAAGATAGGTTGGCATTATGATGTTCTTATTGAGCCGATGTGATGGAATTGGTAGACGTGCCGGACTCAAAATCCGGTGTAGGTGACTACGTGCCGGTTCGACCCCGGCCATCGGCAAATAAAAAAACACCGCGCCCGCGGTGTTTTTTTTTATTTATCTATATACTTCCGGAACAAATATGCGGGTATAGCCATTATAACCATGAATTACTCCGGCAAAAATCTATATATTAAGTTTTGTTACAATAATTACACTCTCTGAAATTGTTCCTTGAGTATATACTTTATATATATGTAAGCAATACACAAACAAAACTAACAAAGATTATCAAATTTATTTTAACCTATATACCCTAATTCCCTTCCTAATTCTAGATTTAGCCTTCCTTGCGAAAGGCTTTTTTTTTGCCCGTATATC
Organism: Candidatus Gastranaerophilales bacterium; assembly: GCA_021205645.1. Classification (GTDB taxonomy): domain Bacteria; phylum Cyanobacteriota; class Vampirovibrionia; order Gastranaerophilales; family Gastranaerophilaceae; genus UBA2883. Next base: position 4,917 of record JAJPXE010000241.1, read on the forward strand.
TATTTTGGCAAATTGTGATAATATTTCATTGAATCAGCGGCGATTTTGTTTTGTAATTCAACTATTTTTACACTGTCACGAACTTTTTGTTCACCCATTTCATAAGACCACTGCATAAATTCAACAGCACTTTTTGATTGCGGTGTTTTTGTTGTTGAACACCGGTTCATGCATGTCATGCAAAGCATCATAGCAAACATTATATGTCCGGGGCGAATTTTTTTGGCATATGTCCATGCTTTTTGACCACATTTTTTAATTATATTCCCTGTTTCAACATTATTTTTTTTCGCATTACCGTTTTTTTTAGCATTTTTGTTTTTATTAATACGATTTTTAAGATTATCATGTTGCTTAGCGTTAGCATTTTTTATATAATTAGTGTATTTTCCGGTTGCTGAATTGATACTC
>JAJPXE010000221.1 GCA_021205645.1 Candidatus Gastranaerophilales bacterium
CCTCACCCGAAAATCCGGTTCTCGTTCTCCTCGAACCGATTTTCTGCCCTCTCCGTCCGGAGAGGGTAAATAATGGGGAGTCACCTCACCCGCAAGACTAAATCACTGCATTGCAAGTCTTGCTGCCCTATCTGTCCACAGAGGACAGAATAGCGTTGTCCGCATAGGAGAATAACCGCAAAACTACGCTTCTGCCGCAATTTCTTTTATCTGATTTTATTATGTGCTGATATTGCTTAGAGTCTAAAGTCGCGTTCACCGCCGGAGATTTTTGATAAATAATCAATTGTTTTTTGTTTTATGCTTTCGTTTTCTATCAACGATAATTCATTTTTAATCAACTTTTCTCCGGTTTTTCGAGTTTCAGCCGATGCATAATCTTCAAGATATTCTTTTAATGTCAGCAAAGCATTCGGATGACAGAAATTATGTATCTGTTGGTTTTTACAAATTTTCATAAAATCAGCACCAACCCGTCCCTCACGATAACATGCTGTACAGAAGCTCGGTACATAGCCGAGTTCCATAAGCCAGTTTATTACTTCATCAAGTGAACGCTTGTCTGTTACATCAAACTGGGCAGACTTTTCATCCTCTGCAGTAGGACTGTAATATCCGCCTACACTCGTTTTAGAACCTCCGCTTATCTGTGATACACCAAGTTTCAATGCTTTTTCCCTGCATTCTTTCGATTCTCTTGTTGATACAATCATACCTGTATAAGGTACTGCTATTCTGATACAGGCTATTATTTTTGTGAAAATATCATCATTTATGGCATTAACAAAAGAATTCGGGTCTATATCATCAGCAGGTCTTATGCGGGGAACACTAATTGTATGAGGTCCGACACCAAAAACCGCTTCCAGATGTTCGGCATGCATTAACAAGCCCGTAAACTCGTAGCGGTAATTTTCTAATCCGAACAAAACCCCTAACCCGACATCATCTATTCCGCCCTGCATTGCCCTGTCCATTGCTTCCGTATGATAATTATAATTATGTTTAGGACCGGTAGGGTGCAGTTTTTCATAACTTTTTTTATTATATGTTTCTTGAAACAGGATATATGTGCCTATTCCTGCATCGTGAAGCTTTTTATAGTTTTCAACTGTTGTTGCGGCTATATTTACGTTTACACGGCGAATTGAACCGTTTTTATGTTTTATTTCATATATTGTTCTAATAGAGTCAAGAATATATTCAATCGGATTGTTAACGGGGTCTTCGCCAGCTTCTATTGCAAGACGTTTATGTCCGATATCCTGTAATGCTGTTACCTCTCTTATGATATCTTCACGACTCATTTTAATACGTTTCATATGTTTGTTCTTATAATGGTACGGACAATATACGCAGCCGTTTACACAATAATTTGAAAGGTATAATGGAGCAAATGTAACTATTCTGTTACCGTAATATTTTTGCTTGATATCGTTTGCGAGATTATATATTTCTTCATTTTTTTCGGCAATATTACAGTCTAAAAGTACAAGTGCTTCTCTGTGGCTTAAGCCTTTCATCTGACGGGCTTTTTCAAGAATTTTATCTATAAGCTCAATATTAGATTTATTTTGTTGGGCATATTCTAATGTTGACAATATTTCACTATCCGAAATAAATTCTTCTGCCTGTGTTGATTTTTGGTTATACATAACTAAGCACTCCTCTGCTAACATGCTAAAACGCTGATACAAAAAAGTAAAGTTTATACATCTGTTAAATATAGATTAAAATAAAAATCCGGCAGGGGTGAATGTATTATATTCCGTAGTTTGCACGGCCATCACCTCGCTTGCAAAAATTTCCCCTCCCCGTCCGGGGAGGGGCTAGGGGTGGGGTGCGGTTAGAAAATCGCAAGGTAATCATTTCACCCGCAGGGGTGAATTTATCATATTATCCGTGGGAGGAAAATGATAATATACTGCTGTGTCAAAATGTGTAAAATTTGTGTCATATTATTGTTTTAATGATATAATGCTTTTGTTTTGGATTAAAAGAAGGAGATGATATTATGGCAGACTCATCAAAGTTGATAGCAACTATAGAAAGAAGCGAAAGGGAAAGATTACAGATAGCAATAAACGAATATAAAGGCAGAAGTTATCTTGATGTAAGAATATTTTACACAACAGATAACGGTGAAACATGGCGTCCTACCCAGAAAGGTATAACTTGTGCACCGGAAGGACTTGAAACTCTCAGAGATGCTGTTGATGAAGCAATGAAAGAATTCACGGCTATTGAATAATGAACTATGCAAGTGTACTTGTAAACATTAAAGGGCTGGGAGTTAAAACTTTCAGCTATTTAATTCCGGATGAAATGAAAGATATAATAAAAATCGGTCAGGCAGTAAGTGTACCATTCGGACGGCAGGGGCTGATAAAGGCCTTTGTCGTCGGATTTTCCGATTATGTTCAACAGGGGATTAAGTCTAAAAAAATTAAAGAAATTCTTGATAAAAAACAGCTTTTTAATCTTAAATATTTTAAACTGCTTGAATGGGTAGCAAATTATTATTGCACTGATATTATCAATGTGCTTAATCTTGCTATTCCGGTAAAACTTATTGATAAGAATGCAAAAATGGAATATTCTGTTGAATATCTGACATCAAATGGTGTTACAAAACGCAGGGCAGAGATACTGGAGTTGTTAAAAAATACCGGTAAATGTTCTTTAATCGAATTTGAGCAGAGGGCAAAAACAACCAGAACAACTATGAAGAAACTGGAAGAAGCAGGCTGTATCAAAATTACTGAAGAAAACATATACAGAAATCCGTTAAGTGTTTTTAAAGATAATTCAACAGAGCCGTTATCGGAGTTGTCAGACGAACAGGAAGAAGTTTACGAAGCAATAAAACGTAAAATAAAATCACCGAACCCTATATTATTACACGGTGTTACTGCATCGGGAAAAACAGAGGTTTATTTTAAACTCATAAAAGATATTCTGGCGGAAGGCAAAAATGTATTATTCTTACTGCCGGAAATAGCTTTAGCCTCTCAAATTACCCGAAGAATAGCCCGCAAATTCGGGATAAATGATGTTGCAATATGGCACAGCAGTATTTCTGACGGTGAAAAATATGATGTATGGCAAAGGTTATACAACAATGAAATAAGGATACTGGCGGGAGCACGTTCGGCGGTTTTTGCACCGCTGCAAAATATCGGTTTGATTATTATTGACGAAGAACACGAAAGTTCCTATAAGCAGACAAATCCTGCTCCGCGCTATGATGCAAAAGTTGTTGCTCATAAACTTTCGCAGTTTTACAAGGCACCGCTCATACTCGGCTCTGCCACACCCGATATTTCTACCTATTATTTTGCGTCAAATAATAATAATCTTTTTGAGCTGCCGCACAGGTTCAATAATTCTCCAATGGCAAAAATTGATATAATAAATATGCAGGAATATTCAAAAGCCGCATACAGAGGGGTTATTTCAAAACCGCTGCAAACGGCAATTGATAAAACTCTTGAAAATAATCAGCAGATAATCATTCTGATAAATCGCAGAGGTTATTCGACATCAACTCAGTGTAAAGCTTGCGGAGCGGTTATAGAATGCCCGAACTGTGCAATTCCTTTAATCTGGCATGCAAATGACAGGGTTTTGAAATGTCATTATTGCAATCATGTTGAGTCCATGCCGGAATTTTGTCCGGTATGCGGAAGCGATGCATTAAGAAATTCAGGTTTAGGTTCGCAAAAGGTTGAGATTTTACTAAAAGAACTCTATCCGGATATCAATATTGAAAGGATTGACAGTGATATTTTAACAAAAAAGAATGCCCATATTGAGATATTAAACCGGTTTAACGAACACAAAACGGATATATTAATCGGCACTCAGATGATAGCAAAGGGTCTTGACAATCCTAATGTTACGTTAGTAGGTGTAATAAGTGCGGATGCTCCGTTTAATCTTCCTGATTTTCGTTCTGCTGAGCGTGGTTTTCAGTTATTGACGCAGGTAGCGGGTCGTGCCGGCCGGGGCGAGTATTTAGGGAGGGTATTATTTCAGACTTATAATCCTGATTTTTATGCTTTGGAAAGTGCAAGAGAACAGGATTATGCAAAATTTTACAATACAGAAATCAGAGCAAGACAGGATTTTAACTATCCGCCTTTTACCGGAATAATACGGGTAATATTGAGCTGCGAGAATAATAACAGAGCGGAAAAATCTGTTCGGGAAATAGCGGACAGACTCTCTGAATTGATTGATAATCAGGGATTTAATGAACATCTGGAGCTTTTAGGACCGTCTAACTGTGTAATAGAGCGATTAAACGGATTATACAGGTATCAGATTTTACTAAAGAATAAATTACATGCTAAGGGGCATCAATTTATATTAAAATTTTTCAAGTCAATAAAATTGCCGAAAGATATCAGAATGGCAATAGATGTTGACCCGATTGATATTTTGTAAATCTGCCCTCTTGCGGAGCAGGAGTGTTGAGCTTCGCAGGGGTAAATATATTGTGTTCCGGAATTTGCAAGGCAATCATTTCACCCAAAAAATTTCCCCTCCCCATATGGGGAGGGGCTAGGGGTGGGGTGCGGTTAGAAAATCGCAAGGCAATCATTTCACTCGCAGGGGTAAATGTATTATATTCCGTAGTTTGCACGGTTATCACCTCAAATGAAAATCTGACTTTTGTCAAAGCGGCAGCGGGTGTGCCGGAACGGCACACGGTCTGCCGAACCAAAAGCCGATTTTCTGCCCTCTCCAGTGGAAATGAGCGTCGAGTAAAGCTCAACGCTCCTGCTCCGCATGTCCGGAGAGGGCAAGAACCAATTTTACCCTCTTTTTTGGGGGAGATAGAAAAATTAGTTTTACTTCGCAGGATAAACTTTCCTGATAAACATACTCCGTATACCTTAAATCGGTAAAACTCAATAGTGGTGTATATTTGACACTATTAAGTTATGTAATTTTTTAAGATAAACTACTTGTATTTTGTACAAAAAAATGTAAAATGAAGATAGAAAAACTCATTATTTCACAAGTAAAAACAGTATTATGATATATAAAAATACAGCTTCGGTGAAAGGAGTTCCATGCGTTTTATAGACTATGTCATCTGGTGTTTATTAGCCTATTTTTTCAAAATAGGTACAAACAGTTCTAAAATTATTACATACTAAGTACTATGGTTTTTAGTGTTTCAAATATATCATGTGTAACCGGGTTCACTCAGTAGACCGGCTGGGGGTGGTATATTTTTTTGTCCGGATGTTTTTAACATGTTTTGTATTCACTTGTTATAATTGTTTTGCCGGACTTAAATGTATTTTGAAAGGGT
>JAJPXE010000107.1 GCA_021205645.1 Candidatus Gastranaerophilales bacterium
GTCTAGTGGTCAGGACGGCAGATTCTCATTCTGCAAACACGGGTTCAATTCCCGTTACCGCCGTTTTTTACGTTTAATTATCCCGTTCTGAACGTTTTATCAAAAAATATTAACTAGAAAGCTTACCTTAGAGCTGCTGTCAGGTTGTAAAATGATTTTGCATATTAAAAATTTACAAGGAGAAGTTTTATGATTTTAGATAAGATTAATACACCGAAAGATTTAAAAAGCTGTTCCATAGAGGAATTAAACACACTTTCGGATGAAATGAGAGAACTCATAATAAAAAAAGTCAACACAACAGGTGGTCACATGGGACCTAATCTGGGTATAATCGAATGTACTATTGCACTGCATTATGTGTTTAATTCACCTTATGACAAAATAGTGTTTGACGTATCACACCAATGTTATCCGCACAAGATTTTAACAGGACGGAAAGAGGGATTTACAAATCCTGAAAAGTATTATGAATACACCGGCTACACTGCCCCTGAAGAAAGTGAACACGATATATTCAAAGTCGGCCACACCTCAACATCGGTGAGTCTTGCTGTCGGTCTGGCAAAATCACGTGATTTGAGGGGCGGTGATGAGAATATTATTGCACTTATCGGCGACGGTTCGTTGAGCGGCGGAGAAGCTTATGAGGGTTTGAATAATGCAGCGGTGCTCGGCAGCAATATTATTATTATTGTTAATGATAACGATATGTCTATTGCACCTAATCAAGGCGGTTTGTACGATAATTTACGGCTGCTGCGTCAAACAAAAGGTAAAGCTGAATGCAACTTTTTCAAATCTCTGGGGTTTGATTATTACTATGTTGATGAGGGTAACAACATAGAAAAAATGATTGAAACTCTAAAATCCGTAAAAAACACCAACCATCCGGTCATTGTTCATATCAGCACAATTAAAGGTCACGGTCTTGCTGCTGCTGAAGAAAACAAAGAGGCATTCCACTGGATTATGCCGGGAACATTGGATGAAAATAAACCCGTTTTGCCTGTAAGCGAAAATTACAATACAATCACAACCGATTATATACTCGAGCATGCAAAACAGGACCGAACGATTATAGCGATTTCTCCTGCAACTCCGGGAGCATACGGGTTCACACCTGATTTTAGAGCTAAACTCGGACAACAATATACCGATGTCGGTATAGCAGAAGAACATGCCGTTGCACTGGCATCAGCACTGGCAAAAAGTGGCGCCAAACCAATACTTTCAGTATTAAGCTCATTTATTCAGCGAACCTATGACCAGCTTTCGCAGGATTTATGCCTGAATAATTCACCCGTAACGCTTCTTATCCACTGGGGCGGACTGTCAGATGCCGATGCCACTCATCTGGGTGCTTTTGATATTCCGATACTCGGGAATATCCCTAATCTGGTTTATCTTGCACCAACCTGCAAAGAAGAATATCTTGCGATGCTGGATTGGTCTGTTTCACAAACTGATTATCCGGTTGCTGTAAGAGTTCCGTTCGGTCAATTCGTATCAACAGGGGTTAAGGATGATACGGATTATTCTATCCTCAACAGGTTTAAAATGGTTGAGCGCGGAAGTGATATAGCCATTATCGGTCTTGGAAACTTCTTTAAACTTGCAAAAGAAGTCAAAAATGAGATTAAATCAAGGTTCAAAATAGAATCAAGCTTAATCAATCCGAAATTTATTACAGGAATTGATAAAGATATGTTGAATGAACTTAAATCAGACCACAGACTTGTTATAACTCTGGAGGACGGAATAATAGACGGCGGATTCGGTCAGAAGATTTCAGGTTTTTACGGAAATTCTGATATCAAAGTATTGAACTATGGCGGATTTAAGGAATTTACGGACAGAACCCCGATTTCAGAGTTATACACACGATATCATTTAACAAAAGAGCTTATCGCTGACGATATTGATAAATATTTAAAATGGGGTAAATGTATTGTGTTCCGGAGTTTGTAAGGTTATCACACCACCTGCAAGGGTAAATGTATTTCAATTTTCATCAATATGCATACCCCAATATTTACCCCCCTACACCTGATTTTTATTTATGTTAAAATTAGGTTCAGAGGGAATAAATATGAGAGTTGCTGAAATAATTAATGATGAAATCGTTCTGAACGAACGAGAAAAAATAACACTTCAAGATAAAACAGGTGCAATAGTGAAAGTTATCGGCTGCGGACTATGCGGCTCCGATATTGTTAAGTTTAGAGAACATATTTCTGAAAACGGAACTGTATTAGGGCATGAAATAGTTGCAGAAATCGTTGAGATTAACTCAAAGTCGGGTTTCAAAATCGGTGATAAAATTGTTTCATCACATCACATACCGTGTTTTAAATGTGTATATTGCAAAGGTGAAAGCTATTCAATGTGCGAGCATTTTAAGTCAACAAACATTATCCCCGGAGGATTTAGTGAATATGTATATTTAAGTGAAGAACATCTGTTGAATGTTGTTCATCTTGTGCCTAAAAATTTGAGCGATGTTGAAGTATCATTTTACGAACCTTTAGGCTGTTGTATCAGAGCGGTAAAACGGGCAAAGCTCTCACCGCTTTCAAATGTTGTTGTTATCGGTCTTGGAACAATAGGTCTGCTTATGGCACAAGCACTGAAAGCATATGGAATGAATGTATTTGCCTGCGATATTATTGATGAAAGAATTGAAAGAGCCGCTAAACTCGGAATAAACTCATTTAATTCTTCAAGCGTTGAAACAGCACATAACTATATTTATTCAAACACAAATAACATCGGAGCAGATTGTATTTTTATGACATCAGGTGCAGATACTGCCATACCGCTTGCACTTGAAACCGTCAGAGCAGGCGGGAAAATACTCGTATTTGCCAGCACCCCGAACAATACAGGTTATGCCAACAATGAGATTTATTACAGAGAATTAACCGTTCTGGGAAGTTACTCTCCAAGACCTAAAGATCTGGAAATATCGCTCAAACTCCTTACTGACGGCGAGGTTAAAGTTAAGAATTTGTCTGTGATATACCCGATAGAAAAAATCCAACAGGCTTTTGATGATACAATATCAAACAGAATAATGAAAGCATATATAAAATTTTAAGGGATGATAATGAAAGCTGTATTATTTTACGGACCTGAGAATATAAAATATGAAGATGTAAGAATACGTCCGCTTGCAAAAGGTGAGATACTTGTAAAAATAAAATCCGCTCTGACATGCGGAACTGATGTCAAAACATACCGGCGCGGGCATCCTGTTCTGATAAAATCAATTCCGTCAGGGTTCGGTCATGAGTTTGCCGGAGTTGTAGAAAAAGTCGATGACGGAGTAGAGAATTTTAAACCCGGTGACAGAGTAGTTGCGGCAAATTCAGCACCCTGCGGAGAATGTTTTTTTTGCAGGCATGAAGAATATAATCTCTGTGAAAATTTAGATTTGTTAAACGGTGCTTATGCGGAATATATAATCATTCCGGAAAGAATTGTTCAAAAAAACACACTGAGTATTCCTGATGATTTGAGTTTTGATAAAGCAGCATTTTGCGAACCTTTGGCAAATGTTGTTCACGGGGTAGAAAGAACAGAAATTAAATCAGGACAAACAGTAGGTATAATCGGAATAGGTCCAATCGGGTTAATGTTTGCGCGGCTGGCAAAATTGAAGGGTGCAAACGTTATCGTTGCTGGCAGAAATCCGCTTAAACTCCGTATGGCAGAGGAGTTTTCTCATGCCGATGAGATTATTGACCTAAAAAAATACCCTAACCCCGAAAAGATATTCAAGGAATTTACGGAAGAAAAAAAAGGGCTTGATGTGGCTGTTGAATGTGTTGGATTGCCGGAGATTTGGGAGAGAATATTCTCCTGCGTAAGACCGGGAGGAACGGTGCATTTCTTCGGCGGCTGTAAATCAGGCTCAACCGTGGCAATTGATACTACAAGAATGCATTACGGTGATATAAAATTGATGAGTGTTTTTCACCATACGCCGAAATATTTCAGACAAGCACTTGAATATATCAAATCAGGAGATGTTGAGGTTGAAAAACTTATAACCGATACTATTTCATTGAGAGATGTAGAATTTGCAATGAAACAGCATATAGCGGGCAAAGCTGTAAAATACCTGATTAAACCGTAGATTAATTCTTTGCGAACATGCTGCTGCTGTCTGTAACAGAAAATAAATGATTGCTTTTAAATAAATTATACAGGTGCGGTTTTGTACACTTTTTGGCTGTAATTTCACATTATCACCTCAGGAGTGAGGTGTAAGGGCTGAGGGGTAAATAGGGGTATAAGGGGTAAATGTATTTTCAATCCACCCAATATATTTACTCCTTACCCCTTACCTTTATTTACACTAAACGTACGATTTGATTTTTTATTTAAATGTTATCTTATAAGAGTAGATTTACCTTATCAGGAAAGGATTATATAATGGGAATTAAATCAATTATGGGTGCACAGTTAGGTGCGTTAAGTTTTAGAAGAACAACAACAACAAATCCGTTTGAGCATAACAGTTTTAGAGGAAAATCGTTTACCGGCAGCGTATTACCGTTTGCGGATGTGTTTCAGGCAATAAAACCGGTTGAGGCAAAACCTGATAAGCTAAAAATGATTTCCGGTGCAGTTATCGGTGCAGTGTCTAATTTTAGGACAAGAATTACACAACCGGTTATTAATTTTGCTAACAGCGTAAAAGAAACCGTTTTAAGTGGTGTTAATACGTTTAAATCAGCAGGGAATACTATCGCTGAAATGGGTAAAAATGTACAAAACAGAGTTTCTCACATTTTCGATTCCGGTAAGGCGGCAGAAGAAACAAAAGAGGGTGTAAGAGTTCTGAGCATGAAACAAATTAATAACAAAGCATCCGTTCAAGACCTGAAAGCAGCATGGATTGCTGAGAATGGTAATACTGTATCAAATGAAATTAAATCAGGAAAGGCGGCTGCATAATGAATAAAAAAATTGAAAAAATAATAAATGCACTGGAAACACATGAAGATGTATTATCAATTGGTGTTCTGGAGGAATTGGGAACCAATTCGCCGGATAATGAAGTTAGAGAAATGACATCAAGAGCTCTGGTAAGAAAAAATGTTCATGACTCGTTAAAAGTGGTCATTATCAATCAGGGTAAAGGTATTAATGATTTAAATCCGGTTGTTGCAATGAGCACGGTTAATGAAATTCTTGCACTTGATGATAAAACAGAGGCTATAAGAATACTTGATGATACAATCAATATGAATTCTATTGAAGAAGTCAGAG
>JAJPXE010000132.1 GCA_021205645.1 Candidatus Gastranaerophilales bacterium
GCTATATATGGTTAAAAGTGTAATGACTCCCGAAACTCCGACAATTGAATAAACTAATCTCGACAATGTACTCATCTCACCGAAAACAGCCGCAACTAAATCAAATTTGAGTATTCCGACTAATCCCCAGTTGATTGCTCCAATAACTGTTAAAACGAATGCTAAAATTTTTACTATTTTCATGGTAATTTCTCCTTTCCGAATAAATACAGAATATTACTGTTTATCAAAAGAATAAATTACCCTGATACAACATGGCCGGTATAATCTTTTATTCTTGAACAAAAGTTTGATTATATTTTAAGGGTTTTGACTGACACCAAAACCGCAGACATTTTTAACAAATGCATACAAAGCGTAAGCTCCGAGAGCCGCACCCGATACTTTGGCGGCAGTTCCCTTGCTTGTTACGGACGGTCCTTTAGTTAATAATGCGGCAGCTGACAGACCCCACGGAACTGCATCAGAAAACATCATGCCGGCAAAACCTTTTACATATCCTATCCCGCCGTTGATAAAACCACGCAGGTTATTTGTTATTTCCCAATTAAATAATTTATCTTTTAAGGTCATATTAACATGACTTGGCTGGTGCAGGTTTCGGGTATTGTCGAACCAGTCGAGCGCAGCTTCGGAATTTTTCCTGTTTTTGTATATTGTTGAAATCCGCTTGCCCTCTTTATGAGCATCATATAGCAGCATTCCCGCTCCGGCTGCACCGGCGGCTTTTATTCCCCATTTAGTTATTGCTTGTGTCATTGTCATACTGTTGTACTCCCTGTAGTTGTTGTTATCGGCTGATTAACGATTGTTGTATCCGCACTCATCTGGAGCAGGCATGTTTCTATCAATCCCCTATCTCTATCTAACAGGTTCGGGTCTTGTTTTATAAATTCTAATACTGTTTTTGTATTTTCATCTCCGCTTGCAAGCTGTGAATCAAGGGCAATAAGTCCTCTTTCTCTAACTTTGCGGTCGTACGGGTCTAAAATCATTTTATTAACAAGTGCATTCATTGCTTTATCATTATATCTTGTTTTATCTTCATCAAGTCTTTTAATAACTTCACTTGCCGCATATTCCCTTATCTCCGTATCTTCACTGTTTAGATAATTTTCAAGCTGCTTGATATATTCATCGGTCAGTACAACAACACGTTTTTTTACAGTATTATTTGCATAATTATTCATATAATATCCGGAAGGATAACAACAGCAACCGCCATCTGAACTGTTATTGCCGCCAGCTCCGACTATTGTACAATTAGGCATCGGATTTTTTAATAGCGGAGAATCCGGAGGTAATTTCGACGGATCTATAACATTGCAGTATATTCCTATTCCTGCATAGTTTTGTGCTGTTGGATTGTTATTGCCTACAGATGTTGCCATACACGTAACCTTTCATGTATATAAAGTTTTTTATATATATAAAATTGCCACATCTTTAAGAAATGTAAAAAAATTGTAAAAATAGCAAAAAATTATATTTATAAGACTTACAATAAATATAAATAATGTGTGTGTGAAGGAGTTGTTATGGTATCATCTGTTTCAATAAATAATCAACCGGCGGATTACAATAAATATACAACCGACAGACAGAGAGCAAAAGCGGAAAAGTTTGTTAACAAAGATGAATATCAAGTATCCCGAATGGCTAATAAACAATATAATAAAAAGTATCAAGCAGGGGATAAAAATTTCAGCAGGAATGTAAACCGCACGATCAATTCACTTCCGCTGATAGCCGCAACATCAGGACTCCTTATGAAAAAAGGCGTGCCTGCATCTTTAAGAACAGGTGCTTACTGGGGAATTGCACTTTTATCAGCTAAAGCTGTCGGAGCTATAAATGATAAAGCTGTAAAATCAAGTCCGAAATTAAAAAAAGCCGAGAAGAAAAATCCGGGTTTAACATTGCTCGGCGGATTTGCTGCATCTCTGGGTGCTATGTACGGAGCAAACACATTATTTGATAAAGCTGTTGACAGCCCGAAAGCCCAAAAAACAGCTAAAAATGTTGTTCGCGGTATAAAAGAAAAAGCGAAAGGTATTAAAAACCCGTTTTCTGAAACAGTTAAGGAAATAAGCGGAAAAATAGCCGGTTTAAAATCGAAAATCAAAGTTCCGGATGTTATTAAAAATTCGGCAGAAAAAATAGCTAATTCACATCAAGCAAAGGCTGCGGCAAAAACCGTTAAAAGCGTAGTACAACGTGCTGTCAAATATGCCCCGACTCTGGTAGTTCTTGGTTCAATCGGTGCCGTTGTCGGAAAAACAATTTCTTCAGCTAATAAATATTCCAATATAAAATCTAATATTAAAGAAGCTCAATTTAATACAGCAAAAGATTTGATGAATATTTATAGTGAAGAGAATGCAGTATTAAAAGACGATAATAACAATAAGGAATTTGAATTAAACACTATCAAGTCCGTACTTGCAGAGGAAACAGCTGATGCATAATATTTTTTTTAAGCTATAATTAAATTATGGCGAAGATTAGAACAAAATATGTGTGTCAACAGTGCGGTTACGAAACAGCAAGATATATGGGTAAATGTCCTGAATGCGGAAGCTGGGAATCTTTTGTCGAGGAAACCATGATTAAAGAATCGGCATCATCCGTATTATCCGCAGTCATTTTGGATAATGCCGCTCCGCCGGTGCTTATAAAAGATATAACAATAGGTAAAGAAATCAGGATTTCAACTGGTATAGAAGAATTTGACAGGGTACTGGGCGGCGGGCTTGTTCAGGGTTCGCTTGTTTTGCTTGCGGGCGATCCCGGAATAGGAAAGTCAACACTCCTGCTCCAAACAGGCGGAGAACTCTCTAAACAGAATAAAAAAGTACTCTATATTTCTGCCGAAGAATCTGCAAGCCAGATTAAACTGCGCTCCGGCAGGCTGGAAATAAACTCGGATAATTTGTATATTTATGCTCAAACAAACTTTGATTGCATAAAAAAACAAATCTCCGAACTTAAGCCGGAAGTAGTGGTAGTCGACAGTATTCAGGCTATTTATTCAAATAATATTCAAAGCTCAGCAGGAAGCGTTTCTCAAATTCGGGAATGCTGTAATGAATTGATGCATATTTCAAAAAATGAGAACATAACAATGATAGTAATCGGTCATGTAACAAAAGAGGGCAACATAGCAGGACCAAAAGTTCTGGAGCACATGGTTGATACCGTTATTCAATTTGAGGGAGATAAGTATAAATCATACAGGGTGCTTAGAGCAGTAAAAAACCGTTTCGGAACTACATCGGAAGTCGGAATTTTTGAGATGGTATCTAAAGGGTTAAAAGAGGTTACAAATCCGAGTGAATTATTTTTAAAAGAGTATAATCAATCGCAGGTTGCAGGGAGTGTAATAATTGTTGCAAATGAGGGAACACGCCCGATGCTGGTAGAAATACAGGCATTAGTGGGTACAACACCTTATCCGGCACCGAGAAGGGTTACAAACGGTGTTGACTTTAACAGAGTGTTGCAAATACTCGCCGTTCTTGAAAAAAGAGTCGGTCTAAACCTTTCCAAACAGGATGTTTATGTAAATGTTATAGGCGGTATGGATATTCGGGAGCCGGCTGCAGACTTGGGGATTGCACTTGCGGTTGCAACGTGTGCAAGAGATGTAGTCATTGATCCTCATACCGCAATTATCGGAGAAATAGGACTCTCAGGCGAGATTAGAACAGTTAACCATATCGAAAAAAGGATTAATGAGGCTGCCAAATTAGGATTTAAAAAGATTATTATACCTGATTCTAATGAACTTGATGAAAAATTTGACGGAGTAAAAATAATAAGAGTCAAAAAAATAATTGATGCAATTTCAGCCTGTTTGAGTAATGAACTCAAAATGGTGAGAGCTTAATTTTATAGGAGAAGATAAAAATGATTATAATAATGGAACCTGACGCAACAAAATCACAGATAAACAATGTCGTTCAACATCTTGAAGAACTGGATTTTAAAATAAATATTAGCTATGGTGAAGTATTGACGGTTATAGCGGCAATAGGCGACAAGCGTCTTGTTCAGCCTCATTCAATAACATCATTTGACGGTGTAAGAGAGGTAAAGCTCATTCAAGATCCGTTTAAACTGGCAAGCAGAGAAAGCCAAAAAGAAGATACTGTAATAGAATTTTCAAACGGTGTAAAAATCGGAGGTAAGAATAAGCCTGTAGTTATAGCAGGGCCTTGCAGTGTTGAAGAAAACATTAACGGTTTGCTGGAAGTAGCGTATGCTGCGAAGGAAATGGGTGCAAAAATTCTTAGGGGCGGTGCATTTAAACCGAGGACTTCGCCGTACGATTTTCAGGGTTTGGAGGAGCGGGGGCTTCAATATCTTGCAAAAGCAAGAGAAGAAACGGGGCTTCTTGTTGCGACGGAAGTAATGGATACTCTGGATTTGCCGCTTGTGTGCGATTATGCGGACATCATTCAGGTTGGTGCAAGAAATATGCAGAATTTCAAGCTGTTAAAAGCAATTGGTAAATGCAATACTCCTGTTATTTTAAAAAGAGGTCCGGCTGCGGGAATTAAAGAATTTTTGCTTGCGGCTGAGCATATTATGTACAATGGAAACCCTAATGTAATTCTTTGTGAAAGAGGGATTAAGGGTTTTGATTCGGGATATACGAGGAATGTGCTTGATTTAGCGGCAGTCGGCGTTATTAAAAAGTATTCTCATTTGCCGATAATAGTAGACCCGAGCCATGCGACAGGAAAAAGATATTTAATAGAGCCAATGTCAAAGGCAGCAATTGTAGCCGGTGCAGACGGTATAATGATGGAGGTTCACAACAATCCTGACAAGGCATATTCAGATGGTGCACAGAGTTTGACCATCCCTCAATTCCGAACGTTAATGAAACATCTGTCAAAACTTGTTGAAGTTCTTGAGTCAGAAGATTTGACTGCGGTGTAATAATCATCATTTCATATTTTCCCCTCTCCCTATTCGGACGGGTTTTCCTGTGCCCTCTCCTGCGGAGCAGGAGAGGGCAGTAAGACTTGCGATGCAGCAATTTAGTCTTGCGGGTGAGGTGATTTCTGTGCGGCACCACCCCCTCACCTGCTTGCACCCCACCCCTAGCCTCTCCCCGTATGGGGAGGGGAAAAATAGTTATTGCCCTCTCCGTCCGAAGAGGGCAGAAAATCGACTTGAAGCGGATTTTCGGTAGGGCGACGGCTGCCAGAGGCAGACTAGCCCGTAAGGTGAGG
>JAJPXE010000180.1 GCA_021205645.1 Candidatus Gastranaerophilales bacterium
CTGTTAATGATGAAAAATATCATACCCTCTCCGGATGCAGAGAATAATACTTTTTATTATAGACAAGGGCTGATGATTTATTGTAAAATCAGTTTAAGGAGATTTACCGAATGAAAAATAAATTGCTGCTGCTTATGCTGTACCTGTTCATTATGCAGCCCGTGTTTTCAAAGAATATATCAGGTATCTGGCAGAATGATTTAAGAACGCTGTTCAGGAAGAACGGTGCCGTGATTTATACCATAAATATAAGAACTTTTAATGCAAAAGATGCCAATAATAACGAGATAATAGACGACGATGAAGAAAGCGGGAATTTCATCAATGCAATTGATGAGCTGGATAACCTTGTGAGAGCAGGTATAAACACAATTCATGTTCTTCCGGTTACACCTGTCGGGAAACTTAAAGCGTTTGGAACAGCAGGTTCACTCTATGCCATTTCAAATTTAACAGAAATCAACCCGCAAATTGTGTCAAAAACATCTGAGCTTTCCGGTGCTGAACAGGCGGAACTATTTGTTAAAGAGTGCCACAAACGTAACCTAAGAGTAATTTTCGACATTCCCGGCTGCGGTTCTTACGATATGTATGTCGAACATCCTGAATACTTTGTTAAAGATGAAAAGGGCAACCCGATTATCCCGCTCGATTGGTCTGATGTCAGATTGTTCAACAGTGGGAGCGAAGAACAGCCGAATGAGGACTTGCTGGAATTACATAAAAAATTTATTGATATGCTCATATCCGTTAACGCCGATGGGATAAGAGCCGATGTAGCAAGGATAAAACCCGCTTCTTTCTGGAAAGAACTTATAAACTACGCACGTGCTAAAGACAGCGAGTTTTTATTTCTTGCAGAAGCCTCAACCTCATGGAATGACCCTGTCGCAAAAGATACGGTTTGCACACCCGTTGATGCACTCTTTGAGGCAGGGTTTGATGCTTATCTCGGAAATTATTTTAACCTAAAAAATTGGAAAACTTCAAAAGAGTTCATATCTGCTGTACAAAGCGACTTAAAAATGTTAAAGAAATTCAAAGAGCCCAAAAGCGCAATAGGGAGTTTTGCAACACACGATGAGATAAGCCCGATATTAATACACGGCGCGAAATATTCGAAAATGATTATCTGGCTGAATACAACCTTACCACTGAATTCATACTATATAGACGGTTTCCCTACTGGTGACACATATAGTTATCAGTGGGCAAACAAGTTTGCACAAAATTCGCAAACAGATGATGAATATTACTTTACTCACAACGGAAAGATTGATTTGTTTAACTTTTCAAGAAAACCGGGGGGAAAAGATTACTCTATATATAATGAATTTTTGCTTGCTAATAAGTTTAAAGAGTATTACTCATCAGAATTGAGCACGGCTGAGTTTAAGCCGTTAAGAACTTCTAATCCGTCGGTTTTCGCTTATGCAAGAGTGACAAATAACTCTTCGCTTGTTGTATTCGGAAATCTGGATTTTAATAATCCGTGTTCCGTGACAATAAAAATTCCGAAGTTTAAGCCTTCTAAAAAAATACTTAATCTAAGAGTAAACCGGAACCTCAGCAACGAATATTCTAACGGTAAGATAAGAACAACT
Source organism: Candidatus Gastranaerophilales bacterium (assembly GCA_021205645.1). Classification (GTDB taxonomy): domain Bacteria; phylum Cyanobacteriota; class Vampirovibrionia; order Gastranaerophilales; family Gastranaerophilaceae; genus UBA2883. The sequence goes on from JAJPXE010000180.1 coordinate 1,605, forward strand.
CTTGAAGCAGGTGACATACAGGTTTTGTTGATAAATAATCTGGTTTTTTAGGCTTATGTCCGGCACTTGCTGATTCCGCAACTGTCTATAAGTGGAATGGAATAAAAACGAAGAATTCAACAATAAATAGTTGTTTGTGCAAAAATATAATAGTCGGGTCAGGATGAGAAAAAGCGATTTTTCCCCCCCTCTCCTTTTGGGGATAGGGGCAGGAGGTGGGGTGCAATCACCTCACCCGAAAAACATCTGTCGGAAGAGGACAGTAATGTGTTGTTGTCTGGTAATGGAAATATTCTTATTAAATTTTATAACTCCTGTTTTTGTTACAGTTTTTTTTGTGATAATATTGTAGCCATAATAGGTCAGATAATAAGAAGAGGTTATAATGGAAGATTTAAGAGAGAAATACGAAGTCGTAATAGGTTTGGAAGTGCATGCACAGTTAAAAACGAAGTCAAAGATATTTGCACCGGACAGCACGGAATTTGGCAATGAACAGAATACCCAGATTAGCCCGATAACCCTCGGAATGCCGGGGGTTTTGCCTGTATTGAACAAAGAATGTGTTAATATGGGTATTAAACTCGGACTTGCACTGAATTGTGATATTCCTGAAAGATGTAAATTCGACCGAAAACAGTATTTCTATCCTGATTTACCGAAAGGGTATCAGATTTCTCAATATGATGAGCCGATTTGCGTGAACGGTCATTTGAACGTTAATGGTAAACGCATAGGCATAACAAGGGCTCACCTTGAAGAAGATGCCGGCAAACTTGTCCACGTCGGTGCGGCTGGTATTGCAGGTTCCACTTATTCGCTTGTCGACCTTAACAGGGCTGGCACTCCGCTTTTGGAGATAGTTTCCGAGCCTGATATGAGAAGTTCTGAAGAAGCTAAAAACTATATGGAAGAATTAAGAAATATTGTCAGGTATATCGGGGTCTGCGACGGAAACCTTGAGGAGGGCTCCATGCGATGCGATGCCAATATCTCAATAATGCCAAAAGGTTCAAAGGTGTTCGGCACACGTGCGGAAATTAAAAACGTAAACAGCTTTAAAGCACTGCAAAGGGCTATTGAATACGAAATAGACAGGCAAATTGAACTTGTAGAGGACGGAGAAGAGGTTATACAAGAAACAAGGTTATGGGATGACAACGAGGGTATAACCAAATCTATGAGAGGGAAAGAAGATGCTCACGATTACAGATATTTTCCCGAACCTGATTTAATGCCGTTATCTATCTCCCGTGAATGGGTAGAAGATGTTCGAAAAACATTACCTGAATTGCCGTCGCAAAAAAGAGAAAGATATATGTCGCTGGGGCTGAGTGAATATGATGCTTCTGTTATAGTAGAGCAGATGGCTTCAGCACTGTTCTTTGACAGGACATTGGAATTAGGTGCAGATGCAAAACTTGCCGTTAACTTTATGATGGGACCTGTTGCTGCTCATTTAAAAGAAGAACATATTGAAATTACCGGCACAAAACTGACACCTGAAAACCTTGCAGAGCTTCTCTGTATGATTGATAAGGGTACTATATCCAACAATATCGGAAAGCAGATTATTGTAGAGATGATGAACGACGGAACGCCTGCATCAAAGATTGTTCAAGACAGAGGTCTAAGTCAGATTTCGGATATTGGTGCAATAAGGAAAATGGTTGAAGATGTGGTTAATGCTAATCCTGCACAGGTAGAACAGTATAAATCAGGAAAGACTAATTTATTTGGTTTCTTTGTCGGTCAGGTAATGAAAGCAGCAAAGGGCAAGGCGAACCCTAAGACAGTGAATGATATCTTGAAAGAATTACTGGACAATTAGACAATTGCGGCGGTTAAATCTGCAAGGATTTATAAGCCGTCGGAAGTATTTTGTTCGCCCGAATAATCCAAGACGCGGATTTTCGGTAGGGCTAGGTCAGTTATGCTGACCTAGCCCGTAAGAGCAATTAACACGAAAATCACGACAAAAAGCCGTAAGGCTTTTGAAGTGATTGTAGTGTTTTGTTCGCCCGAATAATCCAAGACGAAAAAAAATAATTTTTCCGCAAACACATACCTTTAAACACGTATTCCATCAAACGCATTTTTGATTGAAGTCTTGTAATCCGGCTTAAGGATGCCCGTTTCGGTAATAATCCCCGTAATCAGCTCATGAGGAGTGATATCAAATGCAGGGTTTATAACATTTATCCCCTCTGCACAGACCGGCTTGCCGTTTATATAGGTTACTTCATCGCAGGAACGTTCTTCTATAGGGATTTTATCACCGGTATTTATGGTTCGGTCAATGGTTGAAAGCGGTGCGGCAATATAGAACGGGATATTGTGGTATTTTGCAGCAATAGCAACGGTATATGTGCCGATTTTGTTTGCGGTATCACCGTTTGCGGCAATCCTGTCTGCCCCGACAACCACCATATCTATCATACTTTTTTTCATAAAATAAGAACACATGCCATCTGTAATCATGGTGACGGGGATTCCATCCATTTTAAGTTCAAAAGTGGTAAGTCTTGAGCCCTGCTGTCTTGGTCTGGTTTCATCGGAAAATACTTGAATAGTATTGTCTTTTGCAAAGGCAGAACGGACAACCCCCAGAGCCGTTCCATAACCGGCAGTTGCAAGAGCACCCGCATTACAGTGGGTTAGGATTGTTGCCCCCTCCGGTACGACTTCTGCACCGTAATCGCCTATCTTTTTGTTTATTGCAATATCGTTATTTTCCATTTTTATGGCGTTTTGTTTAAGTTCCTCAACAATTCCGCAGGTATCCGAGCAGGAATTTGTTATAAGTTCAATTTGTCTGTCGACCGCCCACATGAGGTTGACGGCGGTCGGTCGTGAGGTTCGTATATATTTGGATTTTTCGATAAGTTTTGTAATAAATTCGTTTCTCGGCAGGTTAAGCTTTTGCAGCTCCTGAGCATAGAGAACGACCCCGTGAGCACCTGCGATACCTATTGCCGGTGCACCTCTCACTATCATTGTTTTGATTGCATTGTACATCTCATCTCCGGTTGAAATATCTATTGTGACATACTCATACGGAATTTTCGTCTGGTCAACCATTCTTGATATGTTATCAATCCATTGAATGGTTCTTATTTTTGATTTAAAGCTCATATTCCCCTCTATTTATTCACATAATTTTGGAAATTATCTTCATCACGTTTAAGTCCTGCAAGTACTTCATAGACATAAACCGTAACTGCGCCTGAAAAACAGTTCATCAAAGCGCACAAGATTGCAACAAAGAACATCAGGAACAACAGTACGACAAAAGTAGCACCGGAAGAAAAGCAAGTTCTGATAACAGCTCCTGCCCAACTGTTAAACAAAAAACTTATCAAGACAGACAGCGGCACAAACACGCAGGAAAACGCAATAAACGATGAAAATCCTATAACCGCACCGATTATACCACCCTCTTTTATGGTTAAATCTCCAAGGATATTATTCTTTTTAAGATAAACGATAATCCCTGCCGACAGAGCAATAAAATAAAGTGTAAAAACAATTGTGCCGATAAACGGAATTGGTGTAACCAGACCGGCAATTACGCCTATCAATAAGCTAAATACACTTATTTGTTTAAGTAATAATAC
>JAJPXE010000057.1 GCA_021205645.1 Candidatus Gastranaerophilales bacterium
GAAGCGTCAGATGTTTATAAGAGAAATGTAAAAAAGCCGATAAAGATTTATATCAAAAAGTTAAGAAACAAAAAGATGTTCCGTATAAAAAATTAAAAGTTACAAACAAATATGATTTTATAAATCCTGTGTGGTGGGAAAATTTTGATGACCCGTATTTAATGGAATATATTAATAAGGCAATGGATCATAATTATGATTTAAAGATAGCCACATTGACCGTAGACGAGTATTATCAGAGTGTAAAATATCAGATGGCAAATGAGATGCCGCAGGTTCAGGGCGGATACGGAGCTGGTGTGGCGGGTTTACCGCCGATTTTAAGTACTGACCGTGATACGGCACACGGAATGGGTATTCCGTTTATTGCAAGCTATGAGGCGGATATTTTCCTTAAAAACCACGATAAAACAACCTCCGCAAAAAAGACTTTTCAAGCTTCAATAAGCGATGAAAGAGCCACTTATATCTCAATCATATCCTCCGTTGGAGTTGTTTATTACAACATAGTAAGATTAGATAAAACAATTTCTTTGCAGGAAGAAATTGTTAACTTAAGAAAAAATATATACGAATTAATGGCTTTGAGCAATGAACATGGTGTAACCTCAACAAGTGATATGATTAAAGCGAACAAATCGTATATAGCAGGTCAAACTGATTTGATAGATTTAAAACGTCAGAGAATTGAGTTATTAAATCAACTGGCGGTATTAATCGGTGAAAGTCCCGAAAATATCAAAGAGTTTCAACGAATTTCTTATGATGAGATAAAGTACAAAAATATTATACCTGAGAGTGTTTCTTCCGAGATAATAGCACAGCGTCCTGATTATATAAGAGCAGAGGTAATGCTCAAAAAAGCCGGTATTGATGTTCGAATAGCAAAAAAAGAGTTTTTACCGACAATAAGTATTTCGGGATTGGCATTGTTCAATTCAAAATATCTCGGAAGTGTTTTCACGACAAATAATTCTTTGTGGGGTGTAAGCGGTTCTGCGATGCTGCCGTTGTTCACGGGCGGAGCGAGAATTGCCAACCTTAAGATTAACAAAGTAAGGTTTGAAAAAGCTTTGAGAGAATACCAGAAAGTTAACCTGACGGCAATTCAGGAGGTTAATGATGCCCTGTATACTGCAAGACTTGATAACCAGAAACTTTTACAAAACAAACATCACCTCGAATTGGAAACGACAGATTTTGGTTTGACCCAAAAGAAGTATGAACAGGGTACAATCTCAAAGCTGGATTTATTCCAGATGGAAGAGAATTTGTTATCAATAAGAAAGCTTGTTGCATCAAACACGCTTGATTGTATGATAGATTCAATCAGTTTATACAGGGTAACAGGAACAAAGTATTAGAAAATTAGTAAAAATACATCACAATAACTTTATGTCATCCCGGGAATGGATTGTATTCATTCCCTTTATTTTTTAAGCTTTTATGTCAGCTGAGGACAGGAGTAAACGGGGTAAATAAATTGCATTCTAAAATTTGCCTGGTTTTCACCTTACCTGCAGGGGTAAATGAATTATAATTTTCCCAATATATTTACCACTCCGGAAAGGGCCGGGTAACATGTCTGGCATGTATTACCAAAAACAATCCGAACATGCCGTAAATAATAATTCCCCAACAATGACCGCGCAGCAATATCAAGTTTTTCATTTGCCGCTACGGGTTTAATATGTATAAACCGTAATCTTTCCGGCGTTGTCATATTTATTCAGATAAGCTCTAACAGTTCTTCAGGAAAATATATTATTGTTATGGCACCGTTCTTGTACAAAAAATCTATATCCTTATACCCCCAGACAACACTTATACAGTCTATTCCCGCATTTTCTGCCGTTTGTATATCAACTTCCGAATCACCCGCATATATACAATTCTCTCTTTTTTCACCAAGCTCCGATATAACTTTTAGAACCATATCGGCAGAAGGTTTTGGTGCTGTATTTTCATTTTGACCGACAGATTTATCTATTAAATTCCCAAAATATTTTTTACTCAGCTTCTTTACGGCACTGTCAAACTTATTCGATGCAACGGCAATTTTATATCCCCTGCTTTTGAGAGTTTGCAGCAATTCAATTATTCCGTTATAAGGTCGTGTTTTATTAAACATATTGTTACTGTAATGTTCTCTGAAAAATTTAAGACATTTATCAAAATTTGGATTTGTCTGCCCGTCAGGGATTGCCCGCTCGATTAGCATTGATACACCATTGCCGACAAAGCTTTGGACTTCTTCTATTGTTCTTTTTGGATAGTTAAATTTTTCAAGTGCATAGTTTGTACTGTCGGTTAAATCCTCCAACGTATAAAGCAGTGTACCGTCCATATCAAATATTACGGTTGTAATAGGCATTATTTAATTTCCTTTAATACAGTGAATACCTCATATCCGTTATCGGAATCAATATCAATTATCTTATAAACTCCGCCGGATGCTTGAGGTGTGGTTATATGATAAACCCCGTTATACATAACCTCGTCATTCTTGTGGTAATGCCCCGTAACAACCGCTATAACATTATTGTGCTTGCTCAACATCTGCAAGTATTCAAGTACGTTGTATGTGTAATGAAATTCATTAGACGGCTTGTTTGCAAGCGGAAAATGCTGTAATATCACAACTTTGTTGTATGAATATTTATTTAACTGGGTATCAACCCAATTTATAGTTTCCTGTGAGTATACACCGTTTGTTCCCGGGATTATTTCACGGGTTCCGTCTACCACAATGAATACTATGTCGTTCTTCTTGAATACATAATTGGTTGATTTCGGATGAAGTCTGTTAAATTTTCTGAGGGTTTTCATATAAGTTTTCTTATCAAGGTGGTTCGTCTTTGATACATCTTTGTTTCCGAGAACAATATAATACGGCTTGTTTAATCTTTTTGCATCGTGTAAAAAATTCTCAAGATTTTTTATATTTGCCTGACCGATGTTATTACCCGTGAACACCACAAAATCTATATTCGGAGTCTTATTTATATCCTTGACGATTTTTACAAGCATATCCGAATTCTTCTTATAGTTAACGTCAGTTACCTGCGCGAATTTAATATTTTTAGCAAATGACTCTCCTGCCGATATTATAAAAATAGTCAGTACAAATGTAATAAGCGAAAAAAGTTTTTTCATCATAAAACTCCTAAAATATTCCGTAATCATGCCGGAACCGTTATAATAACGACTGCTTTTAACCCAACAGACTTTTTATTTAGAATATCACAAAATTGTTTAAATTTAAACATTATCGTAGATGCTAATAATATCTTGAATAGCCTGATATGCAATCTCAAACATTTCAATCATTTTGTCTTTTGAATATGGTTCACCCTCTGCTGTTGTCTGAAAATCAATAATTTTGCCGCTTTTTGTCAGTATGACATTAGAGTCGACTCCGGCATGTGAGTCTTCATCATAATCCAAATCAAGCAATATATCATCTCCGATTAGCCCTATAGATATCGCTCCGATTGGTTCTATAATCGGGTTTTCTTTTAGTTCTCCCGATTGAATAAGTTTATCAATCGCATCTTTCAGGGCAAGATAGCCGCCGCAAATACTTGCTGTACGGGTTCCGCCGTCTGCCTGAATAACATCCGCATCTATCGTTATCGTTAAATCAGGTATTTTCCCTAAATCTACGCACGCTCTTAAGCTCCTGCCGATAAGCCGTTGTATCTCATGTGTTCTGCCGGATACTTTATTGCGTTCTCTTGAACATCTTGTATTCGTAGCAGATGGCAGCAATGAATATTCAGCGGTAATCCAACCCCTGTTATCGTCAGACTCCATCCATTTCGGCTTTTTCTTTTCTACAGATGCCGTTGTGATAACTTTTGTGTCACCAAATTCAACAAGTACGGAACCCGATGCGTGCTTTGTAAAATTTCTTGTGAATTTTACCGCTCTGTGTTCGCGATTACCCCTGTTATTTTTTCTCATATAAAACTCCTTAATTAGTTTTTTTATTCAAATACCCGTTTTCATAATCCCACATATAAATTTGACCGCAATACCTGCATACGGCAAACTGGTTCATAAATATTAAATCCGGAACAAATGTGTATCCGTCAACAGTTATTTCTATCTCGTTTCCGGAATTGTATTTATGCGTAAATTTTTTACTCCCCTTATATTCCGGAGAAAACATTAACTCAAACTTATCAATTGATTTACAATTCTTACAAACAAACATTATTTTTTTCTTCTTTTTCTTTTATCGGCACCGGCACTCTCAAGTATTCTTTCATCAATTTTTTTCATTGCACCGGAATTGTTATAAAAATTCTTATACCAGAGACACATACAAATAACCCTTAGCGGCAGCAGCAGCTGGATTACAATAATAATTATCAGGGCTTGAACAACAAAAAGTGCAACCTGCTGCGGTGTAAGTTGTGCAGCACCTGTTGCTGACAGAACCATGTTAATGGCATCAAGTGACGGAACAGAGATATATTTTACAAGCAACCCTTTTAGATAATCTACTCCCTTTATTGTATCAACAAAAGCAAGTATTATCTGCGGAAGTATAACATAAGTCAGTCCGCCTGCAAGAATAATCATTAGCAATGTCTGTTTAAAATTACCTGATACATATGCCGAACTTTTCTTAAAACATTCGTAAGGCGATAACTCCGGCTCAAATATAAATATCTGGAATATAAAAGCATAATAAGTAAGCAAAATCAATCCGAATACAAAAAATATCGGAACAGCCGTCAGAATAATAATTGAAAAATATAATCCGCATAATCCGATATACGGCAGATATCTTCTTGTAACCATCATTGTATGAGCGGGAAAATCGTAAACCCGTTCAGATTTAAGCATATTTTCCGTCATTGAATTTACGGCTGAATAAGCAACAACATACTCCCAAAACGATTTTAACCAGATTAAAACCGCAGGAAACAGTACCGCGCAAAGCCCTATTTTCATATACATTGGACTTTTTAACACGGGATAATGTGACAAAATCAACGTATGGTATTCGTTATAACAATATAAAATCATTACAGTTAAAAACAATCCGGCAAGCTGTCCTGCCACCGGAAACAACATATACCACACAAAACGGTCTATATTTGAAAAATATAACCCCACACCCTGTAAAAATATTTCAAAACTTGTACGGCTTTTTTTTGGAATAATTTCGTTT
>JAJPXE010000062.1 GCA_021205645.1 Candidatus Gastranaerophilales bacterium
GATGTAAGACTTCCAAACGGTGATAAGCCCGAAGATTGCCGCCACCACAACCGAGAACACAACCACGAAGAACATCACCATGAACACAGAAATCTTGATGATGTTAATAAAATTATTGACAGAGCCGACATTACAAACAATGCAAAAAGTTTATCAAAAAAGATTTTTGAAATAGTTGCGAAAGCTGAAAGCAAAGTGCACGGAAAAGACATTAAAGATGTACATTTTCACGAAGTCGGGGCAATAGATTCTATTGTTGATATCGTGAGTTTTGCAGTTTTGTTTGATGATTTAGGGGTAAATAATGTGTATTTTTCAACCCTATATGACGGAACAGGCTTTGTAAATTGTCAACATGGAAAAATCCCTGTTCCGGTTCCTGCCGTTTGTGCGATTACTTCAACTTATGAAATTCCTTTGAGAATTACGGAAAATGACGGCGAAATGGTAACTCCAACCGGAGCAGCAATTGTTGCAGCACTTTATACAGGTAAAAAATTAGATAAAGATTTTGTTATAGAAAAAATCGGATACGGTGCGGGTAAAAGACCTTACGAAAATCCGATTTTACGAGTTATGTCAATTAAAGGTAAAGGGGAATAATTATGCACTTAGGAAACGGAATTATATGCCCTGTTACAGGGATTCCAATGTTGGCAGTTGCCGCAGGCACAGCATTTTACGCGTTTAAACATGCAAAAAAAGATTTTACAAATGACAAAATTTTACCGACAATCACCTTAACGACTTTGATTTTTGCATTGCAGATGATAAATTTTGCAATTGCCTCAACAGGCTCAAGCGGTCATATAGTCGGTGCGATTTTATTGTCGTTACTGTTAGGACCTTATGTTGCATTTTTGGCAATGTGTGCAATTTTGGTTGTACAAGCTGTGTTCTTTGCTGACGGCGGACTTTTAGCACTTGGGTGCAATATCTTCAATATGGGATTTTTGGCTTGCTTTGTGGCTTATCCTTTATTGTTTAAACCGCTATCAGAGAGAAACAAACCTGTTTTAGGTGCAATCCTTTCTTCTGTTGCAGCTCTTCAACTCGGATCTGTTGCAGTAGTAATTGAAGGTGCTTTGTCAGGCACTATTGCACTTTCAAGTATTTTATCTTTTACAGGTTTAATGCAGGCAATCCATTTACCTATCGGCATTGTTGAAGGTGTTGTTACAGGCGGAGTTTATGCAATTTCTAAATTGGTAAGCACCAAAAACTTATCAATCGGATTTGGCGCAATGTCAATCCTGTTAGGTGGATTTATTTCTCAATATGCCTCACAAAAACCAGATGGACTTGAATGGTCTTTGTTAAATATTTCTGATTCTGTTGTTTCTCAAACTCAAGGTATACTATACAATATTTCAGAACTTGTTCAAGCAAAAACAGCCGTTTTATCATCAATGACACCTGTTTTAGGAAATATTACAGGAATACTTATGGTAAGTGCTATTATGTATGTTTTGTGTTTAACAATGAACAGCAAAGCGGTAAAAGTTGATGCAAAATAAATTTAATGAACTAAAAAAATATTTGACCGAACTGAATGAACGAGGCATCTGCCTTGCTTTTTCAGGCGGAATAGATAGTACTCTTTTGCTTTATTTGTGCAAAGATTTAGATGTCGTTGCTGTGACTTTTAAATCAGATTTTCAAACTAAATCAGAAATCGATTTAACAACGGATTTATGTAAAAAATATGGTGTAGAACAAGAAATTATAAAGTTTTACCCTCTTGAAAATCCTGTTATTTTAAACAATCCAAAAGACAGATGCTATTACTGCAAGAAAACTTTTTTCCCTAAATTAAAAGATTTTGCGGGTGGCAGAGCCATTATTGACGGCACAAATTTTGATGATTTAGGAGTTTATCGCCCCGGATTAAAAGCATTAAAAGAACTTGATATCATCTCTCCGCTTGCAAAATTTGGAATAACAAAAAAAGAGATTAGAGATTACGCAAAAAACTTGGAAATCGAAATCTTTGACAAACCTTCAACCCCTTGCCTTGCAACCCGTTTCCCTTATGGAACAAAACTATCAACGCAACTTCTTCAAACCGTTGAACAAGGCGAGATTATTTTAAAAGAATTCGGGTTTTTAAATAACAGACTTAGAATTCACAATGAAATCGCAAGAATCGAAATCCCGCAAGAAGATTTTAAAAAGTTTATCGAGCAACATGAGACAATAATTAAAAGCCTTAAATCACTCGGTTTAAAATACATCTCCCTTGATATTGAAGGCTTGCGTAGCGGAAGTATGGATTTATTCTAAGAAATGTTAAGCAGTTAAATTATTTCTTAAATCATCATATAATTCCTCAAAACTTCTTTCTCGTCTCCAAATATACTCTGCTAATCTATAATGCATATAATTTTCATTCATATTATGACTCTCTATTCTTGAAAGATAACAATACATCCGTTTAAATTCTCTAATTTCTTCTTTGGTATAATTCTTTTCTAAATTCGCCCTAAGTAATTTTTCGCTCACGAAAATCTGATTATTGTAAACATAAAAATATGCATATTTTTCATAAAACTTTCTGTATCTGCCAATTTGCGGGTTTTCAAAAAATAAATGCATTAACTCCTTGAATTGCCTTTCATAAATATTTTTTCTAAAAAGACAGTAATAATCACTTATACATTGGTGTTGAACATTAACAAGATGACATAATTTTTGCGGTGATATTTCTAAACAAAACCCTTTCAGTATAATATCCACTTCTTCAGAAGTTCGGTGTTGAAACATAAGATACAGACTTTTATTTCCAATATCATTTTTGGATTTTTTAATTTCGGCAAGGGTTATAACTCCATTAGTAATTTGTATTAATTGCTCTTGCTCCAAGTATAAAATAATTGTTTCAACAATAGATTCTTCAACTTCTAAAAACTGAGTCAAATCACTAAGTGTACAACTTTTCAATCTTCGACATAATTTTAGTATTTGGTCTTTCATTTATAATTCCTTTTAATAATAATTCGTCAATCTGTTTAATTTGATTTGTCTCGGCAAGTTTTTCTATTTGATTTAAACATTTAACCAATTGCCGGAACTGATTTGTGCGTGTCGCAAGATAATAAATTGCATTATCCGTAAAACTTAAATCTGTCAATTGTTTAAGAATGTCTGAAATATCTTCTTGATTAAAATGCTCAAATTTCAACTTTTTAAAAAGCCTGTCATCAAAGTGTTTAAATCTTGCTATTTTTTTATCAATAGCACCCATTCCGACAAGAACAATTGGAGAACCTGTACAGTCTTGAATATCCCTCAAAACTTCAATTACGTTCCTATTCCCTATCAGATAATCCACCTCATCAACAATAATTATTTTAGGATCAAGCCTTAAATGTTTGAGAATTAAATTATAATTTTCTTGCATCATATAAAAAGAACGCTCACCCAGTTCCTCAACAATTGCTTTTAATAATGCATTCTGTGTCATTTCATTATTTGCTCTGACATATATTGCATCATTTCTTGTTGCCCACCACATTATTGCGTGAGTTTTACCAAGCCCATGTTCACCATAGACTAATGCTAACTTTGGAATGTTAGATGGAAGTTTTTGCAAATTATCCATTAATGATACAAAGTTTTTTACGTTTTTAGTTCTAATAAATGTGTTGTTCATATTTTAGTCTCCATATAAATTAATGTATTCATCACTTCTGATGTAATCAGCAAGCCACTTTCTATCTTCAGAATTGGTACAGCCGTTATTCATTAACCACTCGTATTTTTCATAATTTAAATCAAAAAGTGGTCTGTTCATTTGCTGTTCACGAGGTGTTTTTCGCTTGGGGGCTCGCAATAAACGGGTATTGCTATCGCTTTCACCCTCTGCGCGCCTCCGCTTCCGTTCACGTATTGGTTTTTCTTCTATTGGTTTAATTTCAGGAATCGGCTCTTGTTTTATTTTTAAAACCTCTGCATCCTCTGCCGGATAATATTTTAAAAACTGCTTCTTAGCCTTATTAAACTGACGTTTCTGTTTTTGAATCTGTTGTTTAAATTCTTCCATATCTTTTACCGTTCCAAGGTGATTTGCCATCGGGTGAACTTTTTCTACCTGCCGAGCCACACATAAGAACTCACCTTTCAATGAGTAAACATAGATTTTAGATAAATCGAATAAGCTGTATCTAATAAACACCGATTCTCTTAAATCAAGTAAAACTTCGCTTCTGTAATGCAAACCAAAGAATGTAATTCCATGTTTATTAATCGTTCTTGTCTCTGTTTTCATCATCAAGTCGTTTAAGATATTTTTATCAATGTCCTGCTTTTGAACAGCATTTAACATCTCTTGAATACTTTTTGAACTGTCATTCGGACAAGGTTTTTGATTGTGAAATTCAAGCCAACAATCAATGTATTTTATTACTTCTTGCACCGTTGGAATCTTTCCTCCCGTTTGTTTTTGATGAAGTTGCAAGTGCAATTTTTCATTTCTGTTCATCCACGCAGGTTTATCTTCAATACTTGTTCCGATATAACCTGGCATAAGTTTTTCAAACTCTTCTTGAAATTCTAAAAAGAATCGTTCGATAACTTTTGCTCTTGCATTGTATGGTTTAGCAAAAACAGAGTGGATATTTAAATTTGCATACACTCCGTTAAAGCCATCTTCTGTAAAATCTGTATTTTGAAAGAAACGGGATTTAAATGCTCTGCCGTTATCCTGATAAACTACTTTTGGAATAACTCCGAGATTTAAAATAGAATTTCTTAATGCACTTGCGATACATTGAGTATTCTCTGTCATCATAATCTCGTACCCCACAAGTGCTGTCGATTTCCAATCTAAAAAACCAACCAGAGTTGCTCTAGTTGGTTTTCCTGTAAAAGGATTAATCACTTGAAAATTAAGAACGTGACCGTCTGCGACAAATACATCCCCCACCTCTATTTTTGAAATATCTCTTTCAATATACGGTTCAACTTTATCGTGGTATGCTTTCATTCCTTCACGTTTCAAAACCCACTCGGCGTAATTATTTTTTCTAAAATTTTCGGCATATCTTTTAAAACTTAAATCACAGGGAAGTTCTTCATATCCTTTTTTATGCAATATTTCTTTCGTGAGCTTAATTGCTTTACCATAGTTAAATTTATTTTGATTGAGTAAAAGACTTAAC
>JAJPXE010000087.1 GCA_021205645.1 Candidatus Gastranaerophilales bacterium
AGATAGTAATTAATTGCATTAATAACCATTCCGTCTTTAAAATCGTTGTTGGCAGGTCCGTTAAAACATACAAATCCTGTTGTTGCTACCGCCTTATTTGAAAAAATATCTTTTCTGATTGTCTTTTCAATCGGTTTGAGCGGTTCATTCTTTCTGTCCGGTTTTTTCGGGTTCTCGCCCCTAAAATTCTTTGCAATAATTTCTATAGCTTCGTCAGGTTCAACATCACCCGTAACAACCGTTGTCATATTTGCAGGATAATAGTTGTTTTTATAGTAATCCATTACCTTTTTGCTGTCGATATTAAGAATATTATCCACCGTGCCTGCAACTACATCATCTGATGTCGTATTTATATTATATAAATTCTTTATAGCAAGATTTAATGCAATATTGTCCGGCATATCACTGTACATATTTATCTCTGATGTAACGGGTGCGTGTTCTTTGTCTACCATATTATCAGACATTTCAAGGTTATTCATCATAGATGCCTGAATTTTAACCATCTTTTCAAAATCATCATCGTTAAAAAGCGGTGCGGAGATGGTATAATTTGTTTCCGCAAAATTAGTTGAGGCATTGGTATATCCGCCCATATCGGCGACTTGCCTGAAAACATCGCCTGCTCCGAGCTTCATATAGCCGTCATTGCCTTTTGTACCGTTAAATGCCATGTGCTCGCAAAAGTGGCTTATTCCTCTTTCGGAGTCTTTTTCGTTCATTGAACCTGTATTGACATAGGTATTCAATATTGTTCCGGCACTCTCTTTTGGCGCAATATATACCTGCTGCCCGTTATTGAGTTTGTAGCAATGTACTTCTTGTCCGTTAGAAAGTGTTTCAACACCTGTTTTTGTATATCTCGCAGGTATGGACACATTATAGTCAGGAGTAACCGTTTGTATCCCATTTCTTTGAGATACAGCAACATCATTTGATATGTCAGCAGTTCGGGGATTTGGTTTGTCCGGTGGTTTTACAGACCCTGCCTGACCTTTAAAACTGCGTAAATACGAGTTTTCATAATTATACATATAATTCTTCACATTTTTATATAGATATAAAAACCATTATACATTTTTTTTTGCGCTTTTGAAATAAAATGTTACAGAACTCGCACAAATTCGTTCTAAATACTTTCAAATCTGGTCAATAACTAAAATTTTAAATAATAGCTCCATGACTTGCATCTTGAACAAGATGAGCGTATTTTTTTAAGTATCCTGATTGGGATGTTAACTCAAATGGTTTTAGATTTTTTCTTCTTTTTTCAAGCTCATCATCACTTACAAATAAATTAAGCGTTCTTTTGGGAATATTTATCTCAATGATATCTCCGTCCTGAATAAGTGCGATATTGCCGCCGTTTGCAGCTTCGGGGCAGATATGTCCGATGCAAATGCCTCTTGTGCCGCCGGAAAATCTGCCGTCGGTAATAAGAGCGGCTTTTGTGCCAAGACCTTTACCTGCAAGAAGAGATGTCGGAGCTAACATCTCACGCATGCCGGGAGAGCCTTTCGGACCTTCATAGCGGATTACAATAACATCTCCCTCTTTTATTTCATCATTTTCAAGTGCTTTCATAGAACTTTCTTCACAGTCAAAAACTTTTGCTCTGCCTTTGAAGATATAGCAGCTTTCATCAACACCAGATATTTTAATAACAGAACCCTCAGGAGAGATATTACCGTATAGAACACCAAGTCCCGCACAGGTTGTGAGCGGGTGCTCAACCTGATGAATAATATCACCGTCCGACCAAACATCTTTTACGATTTCGCTTATATTTTTGCCTGTCACAGTGATTGAATCTTTGAAATCGCTTATTTTACCGTAAATTTCTTTTACTAATGCCGGAATACCGCCTGCATTATGGAAATCTGTCATTGTCGGCGGTGCGGATGGGTCAAGCCTGACTATCTGTTTAACCTTTTCGCTTAATTCTTCAAAATCTTTCAGGGTTAAATCAATCCCGCCGGTGTTCGCTATTGCAAGCAGATGAAGAAATGAATTTGTAGAGCCGCCGAGCGAATAATCAGCAATAATTGCGTTTCTTAGTGATGTTTTTGTAATTATGTCAAGCGGTTTTAAATCTTCATGAACCATTTCTACAATTCTCATTCCGCTGTCAAAAGCTATCCTTCTTTTTTGTGCGGAAACGGCAGAAGCCGTTGCGCATTCGGGCAAGCTCATTCCCATGACTTCCGTAAGACACGCCATTGTATTTGCCGTATACATACCCTGACATGAACCCGCTGTCGGACAGGATTTTAGTTCAAATTCCTCTAATTCTTCTTTTGTAATCCGCCCCGAACGATATCTGCCAACCCCCTCAAATGTACCCTTAATCATTGTCAGTTTCTCACATCTGCATTCACCGTCAAGCATAGGACCTGCCGTTACAATGATTGAGGGTATGTTCAATCTTGCCGCAGCAATGAGCATGGCGGGAGTGACTTTATCACAATTTGTGAGCAGAACAAGCCCGTCAAGCTGATGTGCATTTGCAGCAGTTTCAACACAATCCGCTATCAATTCTCTGGACGGAAGTGAATATCGCATTCCGTTATGACCCATTGCAATCCCGTCACACACAACAGGCACTCCAAAGATAAATGCCTGAGCACCCGCTGAATGTATACCCTTTTCTATTTGACGCTCTAAATCACGCATTCCTATATGCCCGGGAACTAAATCAGTAAAAGAACTTGCTATTCCTATAAAAGGCTTGTCTATGTTTTTAGGGCTTACACCTGCCGCATATAACAAACTTCTGTGCGGCGCCCTTGATATACCTTTTTTTATCTCATCACTTCGCATAATTTAATCCTATTTATACTTTTTACCCTCTTTGATAATCGAAATTATATTGTAATCCTCATCCCAGATTAGTTCACCGTCAATATCAATATTGTGATAGTCGTAGACATTGTTTATAAAGGTTCTGACGAACAGATTTTTCTTTCCCAAAATTTTAATTATTTCAGGCAGTAGAGTTGTGCTTCCTGCGATTGTTCCGTCTTTTGAGGTTGCCTTAACTCCGTCATAATAAATGAGCTCATCTGCAAAAACAGTCTGTTTTAAATCACTGTACGTTATCGGCAAAGCATCACTTATCAGTATTATTTTGTTCAAAGATTTTACTTTAAATATGAGTTTAAGTATTTCATCACTCAAATGTACTCCGTCACAAATAACTTCCGCATAAATGTTATCATTTAAAAGTGCGGAAAGAGATGTTGATTGTTTCCGATGACCGATTCCTTTCATTGCATTAAAAATATGTGTAACACCGCTGCAATTGCTAAGGTTTGCTCCCGTACAATGACCTGCCTGTATTTTTACGGGTTTTGTTGTTTTTAAATAATCAATCAAACTCTCATCAAGCTCCGGTGCCAGCGTTACTATTTTAATAAAATCATCTTCCAACTTTTGGAAATTCTCTTTTGTTAAATCAAGAAAATGTTTGGAATTGTGTATACCTTTTTTTAGGGGATTTATAAAAATCCCCTCAAGGTGAACTCCCAATATTTTGGCGGAGTCCGTATCCTGAAGTTCAGCCGCCTGCTTTATAACTGAGATTTGATGCTTAATATTTTCAACAGTATCGGTTACTAATGTCGGAAATACCCCTCCAATACCGTAATTAAGTAATTTTTTTGCAACAAACAACACATCATCAACGGAGGCCTTATTAAAATCAACACCGAATGCACCATGAATGTGCTGTTCTACTATCAGTTTTGTTTTCATATTAAACCTTTAGAGCAAAAACTTTTCTTGCTTCTTCTCTATCATCAAAATGGATTGTTTTGTCAGCAAGGATTTGATAATCTTCGTGTCCTTTCCCTGCAATAACAACAACATCATTAGGAGATGCAATTTCCCTGATATATTCAATAGCTTTTCCCCTGTCAGGCTCAACTATAATATCATTTACGGATTTAAAACCTGCAAGAATATCGGTTATAATCTGCTGAGGATCTTCACTTCTCGGATTATCGCTTGTTACTATAACTTTATCCGAGAGTTCCTCCGCTATAGTTCCCATTTTCGGACGTTTAGTCGCATCTCTGTCGCCGCCGCAGCCGAATAAGCAAATAAGACTGCTGCCCTCCGGTGTAATCTCTCTTGCGGCTAAAAGTACATTTTTTAAACCGTCCGGTGTGTGTGCATAATCAACTATAACAAGCGGATGATGAACAACTATCTCAAATCGTCCCGCAACACCTTTTAACGGTTCCAATGCTTTAATTGCAACACCTATATCAAGTCCGTGAGCATAAGCCGTTGTAAGTGCTGCCATTACATTATAAACACTAAACATACCGTTCATTGATAATTTTATTCCAAATTTACCGACTGGAGTTATGCAATCAAATGTTGCACCGGTTGGTGAAAATGAAATATTTTCAGCCTTTATGTCAGCATCTTTTTTGATACCGTATGTATAAAGTTTAACCCCGTCTGCAAGAGTTGAAATAAAGCGTTCCGCATAATTGTCATCAATGTTTATCACCGCTGTATCGCCGGAGTTTAGTCTTTTGAACAATAATGCTTTCGCATCAAAATATCTGTCCATTGTGACGTGATAATCAAGATGATCTTGAGTTAGATTTGTAAAAACAGCACAATTATACTGACATCCGCCTACACGATTTTGTACAAGTGAATGCGAACTGACTTCCATTGAAACATATTTAATTTTTGCCTCATTTTTAATCAATGTTAGTACTCTCTGCAATTCAGGCGCCTGAGGAGTTGTATGTTTTGCCTCTTTATATTCTCCATCTGATGATAATTTATATCCGAGAGTCCCAATTAATGCACATTTTTCGTTATTTGCTTCAATAATACGCTGAATTAAATGAGTGACGGTTGTCTTTCCATTTGTTCCGGTTACACCTATCAAATTCAAATCTTTAGACGGAGAATTATAAAAAGTATCCGCAAGCGGAGCAACAGATTGTTCTGTTGATGCTACAATAATTTGCGGAACATTGAGCTCCAGAGCTGTTTCGCACATAACAGCTGACGCCCCTTTTTGAACAGCATCCTCTGCAAAATTATGACCGTCAACGTGTTCTCCACGCAGACATACGAATATTTCACCCGGATTAACGGTTTTTGAATTGTATGAAATG
>JAJPXE010000251.1 GCA_021205645.1 Candidatus Gastranaerophilales bacterium
AAGCTATAGTATTTAATGACAAAGAAGGACTTCATTTAGAAAATAATTATAAAAAACCCGTACCCGAAAAAGGTGAAGCACTAATCAGAGTAATTCTTGCGGGAATTTGCAACACTGATTACGAAATAACAAAAGGTTATATGGGCTATAGCGGTATTTTAGGTCATGAATTTATCGGAATTGTAGAAGATATCAATGATGAAGATAAATCACTTCTAGGCAAACGTGTCACATCGGAAATAAGTTACGGCTGTAATGAGCCTGAATGTGTCTGGTGTGCCGTAAAGAATTACCGGCACTGTCCGAGCCGCCATACTCTGGGAATTTGGAAAAAAGACGGCTGTTTTGCGGAATATGTGACAATGCCGTTAAATGTTCTGTTTGAAATCCCGCAAAATGTCGAAGATGAACAGGCTGTATTTGTAGAACCGCTTGCCGCTGCTTGCGAAATAACCGAACAGCTCCACATCCAACCAATACAAAAAACAGCTGTTCTCGGCGACGGTAAACTCGGTCTTACAATCGGGCTAACACTTGCCGCTCAGGGACTTGATGTCACCCTAATCGGAAAACATAAAAACAAACTTGATATAGCCGAAAAACAGAAAGTTAAAACAAAACTTATTCAAGATGTAAATCCGGCGGACAGCTACGATGTTGTAGTAGAGGCAACCGGCTCTGTTTCAGGATTTGAAACATCTTTAAACCTTGTAAAACCAAGAGGGGTATTAGTCCTGAAAAGCACTATTGCAACCGGAAAAGAACTTAATCTCGCGCCGATTGTAATTAATGAAATAACGGTACTGGGCTCAAGATGCGGACAATTTCCGCCTGCGTTAAACCTTTTAAAAAATCACCGAATTGATTTTAAACCGTTTATTTCAGGAGTTTATAATATTGATAATGCAATAGAAGCTTTTGAAGCTAACAAATCCAAAGACACTTTAAAAATTCTTATTAAATTTTAGGAATAAAAATGAACAACAGAAAAGCAATAATATGGTTGTCACTCGGTCATTTTATGAATGACAGCTACACGGGGTTTATAAATCCGATAATGCCGTTTATCGCCGCAAAACTCGGAATAACCATGGCTATGGCAACATTGGTGCTGAGTGTTTCCAATATTTTTTCGTCTTTGCTGCAGCCTATATTCGGATTTTTTGCCGATAACATGCTTAAACGGTTATTTATTTTCTGGGGTTTAATACTCTCATCTGCATTCATACCGTTGACACCGCTGGCACCAAATGTTCTTTTGCTTATATTATATATAATACTGGGAAGTTTAGGAAGCAGCTTTTATCACCCGCAATCAACAGGATTTGTGAACAAATTTGCAGGCTCGGGCGACAGCGGTGCAAGACTGATGGGAATGTTCATAAGCATGGGCTCTTTAGGCTACGCTCTCGGACCGCTTATTGCCGCATTCGTTACACAATGTTTTGATATGAACAAAATGCCCGTTACATCAATTTTCGGTCTGACACTTGCATTCTCAATGTTCTTATTCATTCCGAAATTATCAGATATTTACCCTAAGCCCGAATACAAAAAGTTTAAAGAGTCTTTTGTAACAATACTCTCAAACAAAACAATGAATCTGCTTATGATACTTTCAATGATGAAAGTATTAATAACCACAAGTTGTTGTACACTTTTGCCGTTTTTATGGAAAAATGAAATGCACTATCCGCCGATATATATAGGAACTGCACTGTTTTTATTTGTACTTGCCGGCGGCATAGGCTCGCTTACAAGCAGAAGTATTGAAGTCAAATGGGGTACAAAAAATCTGCTTTATTTTTCCATGATAATAACTCTGCCAATGATTGTAATTTTCCATTTAACATACAAAAGTTATCCTGCAATATCACTTATAACGTTCATCATAATCGGCTACACCACAATGCTTGCCCAGCCTGTAACAATGGTATTAGGTCAAAGAATTCTGCCGCAATTCAAAAGTATTGTCGCAGGGTTTATGAACGGCTTTGCATGGGGCGTTATTGCCATTTCTTTGTCTTTAATAGGTCTGTGTGCAGAAAAATTCGGAATAACAAATGTTTTGATGTTTTTATCAGTATTTCCCGCAATAACTTCGTATATTATCAAATACATTCCTGATGAAATTACTGATTAATTCGATTATACAAAACACTCTTTTTTAGGACTCATTTAGTTTTTGGAGAAACCTTTTGTTAATAAGTGTAAAATTTTTATAACAAATAACAAAAAAAATTTTTTGAGAGTTATTAATGCAGAGGAAATCAATTTAGGAGTTTTTTATATGAATACAATTTCATCATTTAATACAAAACCCATGTTTAACGGTAAAATATTCAAAAAGAAAAACAACCGCGGTGAATCTGCAGCTGAAGCAGGGCAATCAGAAAAAGCTAAAGATCCATGGCTTGACGGTTTTTTAGCGGGTGCCACTATCGGAACCGTTATTGTATCTGCAGGATTAAACATAAACAATAAAGTTGAAACAAAAAGCATGATGAATGATATGGCACAGGAATATAAAGAAAATGACACAAAATCTATAAAGATTGAAGACATTAATGAAGATGATATTCCCGAATTTATCATTGAAAAAACTGACGGAGCACAGTTTATCTATGATTTCAAGAAAAACAGCATAGGTATAAAAATTGATGATGAAGTTATTAAAAAAATAAGATAAATAACTAATATCACACTATGAACAAGCAGACCGGATTAGTTATATAAATCCGGTCTTGTACTATGATGAATTTTAATATATGTTTTAGTTTCCGTTCAGAAATGCTTCAACATCATCTGCCAGTTTGTCAGATTTAACGGCAAGAGCTTGAGCATTATAGTAATTTCTATCGGATGCAGGGTTTGCCATCGGATCAGAATACGGCAAAGGTGAATTCAAATCTACATTCGGTACATAAGAGCGTGGAACCGTATCATATTCACTCTCATTCGGATTATTTTGATTTACGTTCTGATTACCGTTTTGAACAGGCGGCATAAACGGTTGATTTGAAGCAGCATTAATGCCGTTATTACCGTTTGGTTGGCTATATGGAGCATAATAAAGCTGCTGCGGTTTTATGCCCGAAATTTTTTGTTTTATAAGATTATTATCGGAAAGCGTGTTCAAATCGATTGTGCCGACACCTTCCAATGCCTGCGGATTAGGAACAATAGACGGCCCCGGATATAATGCCGCTCTGCGTTCTGCTTCTTTTGCCTTTTTCTCTTTTTCTTCTTCAGGATCCCATGCCTTGCCGAAAAACATAGTTGTAACACCTGAAAATAATTTTTCAACAAGAGGAGCAAATACAAACATATAGATAGCAAACCTGAGCGGGTAACCGACACAATTCCTTAAGAAATTTGGCATTGCACGCTTAATATTTCCGAGTTTTGCTTCCCATTTGGCACTGCCGCTGAGATTTTTTGTCGCTTTTTTATAAGGTGCGATTTGTTCCAGACTTATACTCAAGAATTTTGCAGCTTTAGTCATAATTTTTGTAAAGAGTCCCTGTTTTCCTGCAACACCTTTTGAAGCCTCAAGTTTTTTCAACGCCATATCATAAGCAGCTTTATCAGATAATTTACCTGTTTTAACTTTTTCATTGAAAGCTTTTAAGTTCTTGGCATATTTATCAACCTTATCTTTAGAAATTCCCGTATTTTTGATACCGTTAACGGCATGCATTGCACCGAGAGCCAGAGGCATTGAAACAACCCAGGACATATTCTCCAAAAGTCCGTGTGCAATTGTTCCGGTTTTTTTATCTTTTGGTGCTTCCACTGCATTCTTAACAGTTCCTGCCATCAAGAATGCTATAAACAATGTATTAAATGTTCCGCCGCCGAATGTTAATCCTCTCAGTCCCAACTTTGCCAGTTTAGGGAATAATTTCCCGAGAGCTGATTTCGGTACATGGATTGATTTTAATTTGTTAAGATTTTCCGCTAATTTAGGGGATAGTGTTTGTGCTTTCGTTAAAGCCCGTTCAAGTTTTTTTACATGTTTTACAGGATCTTTTTGTATAGCCTCATACGCTTTTTTAGATAAACCTGACGTTTGCAGCTTAAGATTTTTGAGAACAGTTGTTCTATAACCGTCGCGCAACTTTTCAATATCTACAATTCTTTTCATTAAAACAGCTCTGCCAGGGTCATTTGCCGGCAACCCGTTGAATGCCTGTTGATACCTTTGCATCTGTATTGCTAAAGCTTTTTCTCTTGCAGCTATTGAGGTCATTATGTTTGGACCGCCCATTTTTGTAAGCTGAAATTCTTGAATGGCAGCTTCGCTGTTTTTTATACGTCCGAATATATCAGTTCCGAATTTTGATTTCAAAGCTTTTATTTCATCTTTAGTTGCTCCTGCCTCCTGTAATGATTTCGGGTTTTTATCAATAAATTTTGTCAGCTTACCAGATGCTTCTTTTATATCAGCCTCCGACTGAGTTTCCAAAAAACCTGTTACCATTGGACATTCCGGTTTTGTAGGCGTTTTCTGCATTGCAGTCAGCATCGGATGTTTATCAATAAATGATTGTATATTTTTCTTTATAGAACGTCCATGAATCTTTAAATTATCTACAAAACTGTTTTTTACTAATTTTGTATCGGAAATACGGTCACCGAATTTGCCTAATCTGCCAACTAAACTCTTTTCATATTCACCGCCGCAAGCCTTGTTGAACAGATTTGTACCCTTGTTTAAGACAAACCACGTAGGAATAGTATATGTAACTGTTTTAAGAGGACTGTCCGAACTTTCTTCTGCCTGCGGATTATATTGAGGCTGATAAGTGTCTGATTCAGGTGTTGTATCTACGGCATTAGGATTACCCCTGAATGATACAGCAGGATTTGAACCGTTTGTTTTCCCCGTTTCATTTGTAGAAACCTGTTTGTTTGATATGTTTCTTACATCATCAATCATAGTAATTCCCAATAAACTTAACTTTATATACTTTAAAAGTTGTTTTTTTTACAAAAATTGCGTTTTTATGAATATTTTCAAATTTAATTTACAAAATGTAACAAAAATTTTTGATTTTGAGTTTGCAGGAAAAATTTTAATTTTCCGCATCCTCTATAACTT
>JAJPXE010000217.1 GCA_021205645.1 Candidatus Gastranaerophilales bacterium
ATGTTAAACTTTAAACATACATTGTATATCATCCATAAAAAATAATTTTGACAAATAAGTTCGTGTTAGTGTTGCGATTTGTGTTAGAGAATTATAAAATAATTTTAAATTTTGCTTAACATATTGTAACAAAATAGCAAAAAAAATAAAAAACATGTTATATTAAACATGTTGTTAGTGTTTATTAAAAAATGTGTGTGTTCTGTTAGGAGGTCGCATGAACGACTTAAGTGTTTCAAGTACTGATACTGCACGGAGCCGTAATATTTATACATTAGATAATAACAGGAGTTATTATCATTCAAGACCTGCAAATAGTGTTCCTCAGCCGCCGGCTCAAGGTTCAGACGGTATGAGTAAGACATTGCCGATCGTATCATCGGCAGTTGCCCTTGCATCTCTTGGCGTTGCCGCATATTCCATTGTTAAAATGAAAGGTGTTAAAAACGTCAGCCGTCAATTAGAAACGATTTCAAAGGATATTTCAGAATCAAAAAAATCAGTAAAAGACTTAACAGAAACAGTAAACACAGTTAAAACAAATACAGAAAAGGGCTTAAATGAGCTCAGAGGAGAGATTTCTTCCCGTTTTGACGGGGTGAAGGGTGAATTAAAAGGCGAAATTTCCCAACAAATAGGAGATGTCAGAGGCGAAATAAATAATGTTCGCAGAGCTGTTCAGGCTCCGTCGGGAGGTGTTTCGGATTTATTTACCAGACCTGTTAATATTAATGGTGCTGAATACAGTCTATCATCGGTAATGCACGGATACGGCATTCATGAACAAAAATTAACCGAACAACTGAGAGGAGAGGCAACAAGAAGAACACTCGGAGCAATCAAACCTAATCCGCTGCCGGAAAATGCTATGATAAGAGTTCCGTCAGCAGAATTTCAAGGGTTCACAAAGACGGGTGGTCTTGCTGTTGTTCCGCGGGAGCTTATCGGTAATCTTGGAGCAGTTGTTAATAATAAACAAAAAATGGAGCTTATAGCAGATACTCCGCTTTATTTGGGTCAGGTCGAAAATAATCAATTCTTCAGCATCGTAAAAAACAAAGACGGGAAATATGATTATATAAAAAAAGAGTTTAAAGAAAAAATTATAAAGGGTGCCGACGGAAAAGAAACCAAAGCAATGACCGGTGAAGAAAAAGTTATGACGAGGCTCACCAAGATTGATGAAATGGTACTGCCTATTCATACTGACGGCAAAAAAACAACAGAACATGTTGAAGTATATTTAAGTGATGAGTTACTTCAATCGGTTCCTTATGAAGAAACAATGCTTCAATTTGAAGCCGATACAGCGAAACAAATATCTGAATCTATGTCAAAAGGTAAGGATTTTGAAACGCCGCTTGTTCGTTTCATCGCTCCGAAGAGCGCAAGTGCGAAGATTGGTATAGGAAAAGAAAAACCGGTTAAGGTAGATTACGATGAGGTATTAAATACAGTTGGAGGAGAAAAAGCAAGTGAGATTAGAGCTTCACTGGAGATAGGCAAAGAATATAAACTTCCGATCAGCGAATATATTGCTGCAAAAGGCGGTAATAGACATGAAGCATTAAAAATGTTTGATAAAAAAACAACTGATTTGATTAATAACGCCATAGATACAGGCAAGGACATTCCTAATATAACATTTGTTCCTCCTGTACCTGCCGAAGCAAAGGTCAAGTTTAGAACGGTATTTTACAAAAACGATAAATTCAGAATGGACGGTCCTGTGAATGCCGGTGCCACGAAGAATATATATAACAACAATACAATTCAGTCCGGTGAAACAGAGCGAAATGTATATTTCTGCAAGTATATGTATGAAAATCTTGTAAGAAATCACGAAACCTCTGATAAACCGTTGAGGGCCGATTGGATAATCGGCAATGATTGGCACACAGGTGCATTATCAGCAATGACAAGACTGCTGACACCTGCAAAAAAAGCAATGGGAATGGAGCCGGAAGCCGCTGATAAATTGTATAATACACCGATTACGACTTTGATGCATAATTTCAAACTTCAAGGTACGGTATGGCACTCTCAAGGTAAATTATTAAATGTAATGTTTGGCGAACACGCCGCAAAAGTTGCAGAGAATGCGTGGATGCCTCAAAAGGCTGATATGCCGGGGACACTTATGAACGGTTTGTTCTCCGGTAAGGATTTGAACCCGCAGACAATGGCAATGGCGTATTCTGATGATATAGTATTCGTATCAAGAGGGAACTTTACGGAAGCGACTACAATCGGCGAAAAAGGCGGTACAAACTATCAGCTTGCCTCTTTGAGAGCAAGGACCTACCAGTATGCTGACAGAAAACGTCTTGATGATATAGCAATGGCAAGCGGAATAAGACCTGATGAAGTCGGTCAATATCCTACGGCAAAAGGTATCACAAACGGCTGTGACAGGGTTAATAACATTATCACAAAACAAAAAGCAAGAAAACTTGAAGAGGATTTAAATCTTCCGCTCGGCTCTGTTAAATCAGCTGAAGAAGCTATAAAAGACCCGTTTGGAGTACATCAAAATAATAAAGCTGTTTATTTGCAAAGAGTGAGAGATGACATCAATCTTGCAAGGACAAGCAGCGGTAAAGAGAATCCTATGTTAATCTATGATTATGAACATACAGATTTAACAGGAGTTGATGAAAATACACCCGTTTTTGGAATGGCTGGACGAATAGTTGACCAGAAAGGTATTGATATATGGTCTGAGGGTATAAAAAAATTCTATCAAAGAGGACATTATGATAAGGCTAATCCGCCTGTATTCTACTTGCAAGGCAAGGGTGATGACCAATTTATAGAAAAATATTTACAGGCAAAAAGCAGTGTCAGAGAAATTGATTCTAAGGCTGCGGACAGGATAGTGTTTGCAAAATTATTCTCTGAAAAGGGCAGATATGACGGCTGTAAGATGATGTCTGATTTTGACGGAATGCCGAGTTGGGATGAGCCATGCGGGCTTGTACATAAAGAAATCGGCTACAACAGCGGTGCTATTTCTATTGTTAACAAAGTCGGCGGTTTAACTGACGGATTAAAACCATATACCAAAGCTGGTGACAATAAGGGTGCAAACTCTATATTCGTTGACTTTATGGATAAAGACACTCATAAATACGATGATGCTATAAGTTACAACGGTGAAAAAACTGCGGATGCGTTTGAAACTGCTCTAGAATGGTATAAAGACAAAGCAGGATTTGCTCAGGGTATAGAATCATCCTATAAGTCGCGCCACGACTGGTTAAGCGGAAAAATTCAGGAATATGTTGAACTCGGCAAGCGCCACGGTGTTATTGCAGAAAGTGTTGATTCTCACTATACTGTGTAGTTCAGGGTAATAATGGAGAAAGTAACTGCCCTCTCTTGCGGAGCAGGAGCTTATGAGCTTCGTTCAACGCTCCTGCTCCGCATGTCCGGAGAGGGCTGGTAAACCTATCAGAAGAGGCTTAAACTTTTTTACCTCACCACAAAGACTAAATCGCTATACTGTTGAGAGGAATTGGGTAAATTTAATGATATGTATTTCGGCAGCTAACAATCCAAAAGATAAGAATAATTTACAAACAGTTAAAAACCTGCTTCATGACAGCGTACAGATTGTCAATACTTTCTTCTTCATCCATTTCAAGCGTAACGGTCGGAATATTACGCTCAACTCCCGCATAAGTGCCGAAACTACCCGGAGTCGGATAGCCGATACTCTTTTCCGCCGGATAGCCGGTTATATCAGATATACATTCCGCAAGCTCTGCGGCAGGACCATCATAATTAACTATCCTGTACGGCGTATGCAGGGTTAATATCGCAGACGGCTCGTATTTATCTATTACATTAATCAAAAAATTTGTTTCTATTTCGCTGGCAGAGATATAGCCGCCGAAATAATTGTCTTTTTTACTCAATTCCCAGTTTTTTGTAGGAAAATTTCTGTTTATATCAACTCCGTTGGAATTTGTTCTTATGCCGGCATCTTTCCCGTCAGGGTTCAATACAGGGATAAACAGAGCATTAGATTTAAGATATTCCTCTAAATATCTGTTTATAATCTCTCCGCCCTGAGGCTCATCACCGTGTACAACACCTATTACAAGCGTTTGTTTCTTTCTGCTGCTAAGACCACTCAGAACAATAGTATTGCCTTGAGCGGTCTTTATACGTTCCAGCAGTTTATATTCTTCTCTCATTTATTTCTTAACCGGTTCTGCCGGCATTTCTTTAACATTTTGCGCTGCCGCTTTTTTTTCTGCGGCGATTTTCTTCATTTTTACCTCTATTTTTACAGGGTCATAAGAGTCACTCATGTATTGAATAACTGCATCCGCTCTAAGGTTATTTATATATTGCTCCAGAGCTTTAACCTGTTCCTGCGCCGCAAGGTATAATTTTAACTGTTCTTTTATTTTAATAAACGGCTCCTGACCGGCTGCCATTCGATCCGTTACTTTTATTATGTGAAAACCATAAGGTGTTTGTACTACATCACTGACAGTGTTCGGCTTTTGCTTGAATGCAGCATCAGCAAACGGTTTAACCATATCCTTTTGAGCAAAAAATCCTATATCACCGCCATTCTTTGCAGTAATCGGATCATCCGACTTCTCTCTTGCAACAGCTTCAAACTTATCAGGTGTGGTTTTAAGCTGATTTGCCAGTGCCTGAGCTTTCTGATATTTAACAATCATTTCAGCTTTAACTTTTTCATTTTTTTGTTCTTCTGTTAAAGTATTATCTTTTGTGGATAATTTCTCTTTTATCTCGACCGGATTTGCAGCTATCAGAATATGAGAGGCTCTGACTTTGTCAGGATATCTGAACCTTGCTGCATTTTTATCATAAAATGCCTTTGCCTGTGCATCAGATATTTTTACAGGATGAATAATGTCGACAAGCTTTTTCATTTTAATCTCTTGAGCTAAATCATCTTCAAACTGTGAATTTGTTATACCGTTCTGTTTAAGAATTTCATTAAATTTTTCTTTTGAACCTATTCTGTCAATCATTTTTTGACGTTCTTTTTCGGTATCCTCTTTTGAAACAGCGATATTGCGTTTAGACATCTCTTGATTTAAAAG
>JAJPXE010000011.1 GCA_021205645.1 Candidatus Gastranaerophilales bacterium
GAAATATATTTGACGTACAATAATTAGAGCATAGAGAGAAAGGTTGTATTAAAAATGAAAGTTTCTTTGAGTTGGTTGAATGAATTAGTTGACTTGTCGGATTTAAAAGTTGAGCAGATAGCCCACGAGCTTACTGTGAGCGGACTTGAGGTGGAAGAAATTTGTGAGGTTAAAGCTCCGTTCACAAATATTGTAACCGCAAGAATAGAAAAAATTGATAATCACCCGAATGCTGATAAACTTCATCTTGTTACCGTAAACAATGGTCAGGGTTTAAAAACGGTTGTTTGCGGGGCACAAAATATAGAAGAAGGACAGATAATTCCGTATGCTTCCGTCGGAAGCAGAGTTCTTGACAGACACACAGGCGAACAGTTTACATTGACTCCTGCTGCAATCAGAGGCGTCACTTCGGAGGGTATGCTTTGTTCGGACGATGAGCTTGGAGTTGCTGAGAGAAACTATCAGTCTGAGGACGGTATACTTATTCTTAACCGATTATTCCCTAATGTTCAAATCGGAAAAGATGTGGAAGAACTTTTAGGCTTTGAAAAAGATGTTGTGTTGAATGTTGCTCCTACTGCAAACAGGGGCGACCAATTCTCTGTTGTCGGTATTGCAAGAGAACTTTCGGCTATATTTAACAGACCGCTTAAATTTTCATATTTGCAGCCGACAAGGGATTTTTCAACCGGCAGTTTTAAGGTGGAAATTAAAGATGAGGATGTATGTAAATATTATTCAATTGGTATCTTGAAAGATTTAACAATAAAACCGTCGCCGGATTGGATGCAAAAACGCTTGATTGCTTCAGATATAAGAACGATAAATAATGTCGTTGATATCACTAATTATGTATTATTAGAATACGGAACACCTCTGCATGCTTTTGATTTAGACAAAATCGGCAATTATTTATGTGTAAGGCGTGCAAACGACGGTGAAAAGATTGTAACGCTTGATGAAGTAGAGCGAACCTGTACAAGAGATACCGTATTAATCTCGACCGAAACTACGGGAGTATGTATCGGCGGTGTGTTTGGCGGTGCGAATTCGGAAGTTGATGAAAACACAAAAAATCTTGCATTAGAAGCTGCTTATTTCACCCCTGCCTCAAACCGCAGGAGTGCAAGAAGTGTTGGCTACCATTCGGAAGCAAGCTCTAGATTTGAACACGGAGTCGATATTGAAGCTGTTAAACCGGGATTAATGAGAGCTATGCAGCTTTTAGTCGATTATGCCGGTGCTAAAATCGAAGGTATGGTCGAAACAGGTAAAAATGAGCTTGATACACCTGAAATTACTTTGAGATATTCTCAGGTGAATAAATTACTCGGCTGTACCATTGAATATGATAAATGTAACACTATTCTGGAAAGATTAGGTTTTGAGCTAATTGGCGGTAATGAGATTGCCGCAAAATACAAAGTTCCGTCATTCAGAGCGGGAGATGTTACAAGGGAAGTCGATTTAATAGAAGAGATAGCACGTATATACGGTTATGACAGAATAGCTCCGACACTTCCGGGCAAATCTTCAACACCGGTTATCACTCTTGAAGAAAAAACAACCGCTAAAGTCCACGATATTATGCACTCCTGCGGATTAAATGAGTTAATAACATCTTCTCTTATCGGCAAGCCGCTCTTGAAACAGTTTGATATAGTTTATGATGAGGATAATGCAGTATGTGTTGAAAATCCTCAAAGCGAAGAATTTACTATGTTAAGACAAACTCTCTCCGCTAATATGCTGAACTGCTTTAAATATAATTATGATAACGGTCAGAAGAATTTCTGGGGTTATGAAATCGGAAAAACTTATCTGAAAACAGAACAATCGACACCGAAAAACTCCGGTGTTAAAGAAACAATGGTTTTGGGCGGTATAATCAGCGGCGAAATCCAACTCTCAAAGTGGGAAACCTTTGACAAAACCGATTTCTATACGGTTAAAGGTATTATGAATAAACTTCTTGATGAGCTTGGAATATCTAAAAGAATAAAGGTTGTGCCTTTAAGTGAAACCGAACTGTCAAAAACTCATAATGCACTTCACCCGTATCGTTCCGCTGTTATGCTGCTTCTGGGCAAAAGACCCGAAGTTATCGGATATTACGGACAGGTTAATCCTGAATTGAGAGATAAACTCAAACTTAAACAAGAAGCATTCATATTTAAGCTTGATTTAGACCTTGCAATATCCGCTATAGCAGAAAGAACCGTCAGGTATAAAAAACTGCCGCAGTATCCTGAAGTCCAGCGTGATTTAGCGGTTATAATCTCTAATGATGTTTCTTATGCGGAACTTGAAAAAGTTATTCAAAAAGGGGTGCAAAACACCTTGTTTAAAGGTTGTGACGTATTTGATATTTATCAGGGAGAACATATTCAGGACGGTTACAAAAGTGTTGCGTGCAGAATAAAAATGCAGGATATCAATGCAACGCTGACCGACGAAACCGTTGGAGCCCAAATGGCTAACGTCAGGGCTGTTTTGAAAAAAACGTTTGCTGATGTATCTTTTAGAGAGGGCTAAGAGTGAAAGGTTCTTTATTTACTCTCTTGATATTGTTTTGCTGGCAGTTAATGTCATTTGGTAATGTAGTGCCGTTGACGGCATCTGATATTCCGTCAAATTCAATCGGGTTGTATCAGGTCGATAAAAGAATAGTCGTGCGTGAAAAGCCTGATGATAATTCAAAGATTTTGTCGGACCGGCAGATAAATTATACCGTTCTGAGCGGGGCAAACACCGATTATATGTTTGCCGTCCTTATTCCCGATAAGGAACTGGGTTATGTTTATGCAACCGATGCGGACGGGGATTGGGTTCAGATTATCTATGATAAAAAGAATAATCTTAAAGGCTGGGTGTATAAAAATGATGATTTTCAGTTTTTTCCGTGGATAAATTTTTACAGTATGTACGGCAGGAAATACGGTTTGTACAGACTTAAAAATACACCGTCCGATGTAAGTGATATTCATTCCCAACCTGATGAAAATTCGCAGATTTTAGGTAAGATGACAAGACCTAAACAAATAAGATTAACAGGCATTGAGGGTAACTGGGCGCTTGTAACAGTACTTGATGTAAACTGTTTTACAAATACCGGATATGTTCAATGGAGAGATATCAACGGACAATTTTATCTGTTTCCCGATATAAAATAATTACTGTTCAGGTTTTTAATATGTGCAGGATAATTTTTTAGCCTCGCAGCATACAACAATTAGTTGATTGCGACTTTGATGACTGCTTTTCTAACCTGTGCCGGAGAGTTAATATTTAAGGATATTGATGGTTTATGTGCATCTTGGGGATATAGTATCATAAATTCGCCCTGTGACAGTTTGATGAATTCACCGCCACCTTTTAAAAATTCAATATCTCTGTTTTCGTCATATTCAATAACAGTTGAGCAGGTATTTAAATCAGTAACGGCAATGTATTCCGAACCTGATATTATATATTGTATATCAATATATTTTCTGTGAACTTCAAAGTCGGCATCAGATTTAGTTGTATACGTTTGAATATTAACGAACAGATTTTCTCCGTCAATATTATGTTTTCCGTCGCTTATTTGAGAAAAATTAGCCTCTGAAAGATAGTTCAACCCCGCCCTTATTCTTTCATTGAGTAAATTGTAACTGTTTATATTAGAGATATTGTCTTTAATCATATTTATCTTTCCTGATATATTATAACTCTTTGTGATTAAAAAGTGAATTAAATTTATAAATAAAATTTTTGCAATTAGACAAATCTCTTTCGGAAACCACTGTTTTAAAATCAAAGGAGAGGATAATTATTATCGGCTCCGTCCCGCATTTGATATCCTAACGGACAATTTTTTTTGAGTGGTCGCAAAGTTTGTGTAAAATAAAAGAAAGCGGCGGTTGATTAGCCGCTTAAATATTTCTGCACGAGTTATTTTTATTTATTATAAGTGGGACTGTTAAATCCTATCGGATTTATTGGCTTTTTTGTTTCGTTTTTGCTTTTAGCAAATGTTTCAATTGCTTTATCAAAGTCCTCATTTTTTATTTTTAATTTTTTCATATCCTCCGGCGTGTAAGTGCCAGCATCCATTTTGTCATAAATTTGTTCCCGCTCTATTGCATTGTTTCTTGCATCCTTTGTGATAGAGGCAATATCGGCACCTGTTGCTTTTTGTTTGTGTATCTTATCAGCAGCTGCATCATAGTTAAAATCTTTCGCCATAGGTTGGGTTTTTGTATAGATATCAAGGGTTTGTTTAACACCTTGCAAATCAGGAGCACCGACTTCAATTGCAATACCAAAGCGTCCGGATCTGATAGCAGCCTCATCAAGTGCAGCCTTGTTGTTCGTTGCCGCTATCATGTATATCTCGTCGCCGCGTTTTTCTGCATCACTCATCAAGCCCAGAACGGTATTCAAAGTCTTATCGCCGTATACATCGTGACCACCCCGTTTTTTTGCTACCGCATCAAATTCGTCAATGAATATTATTGCCGGCTGATTTTCCCTTGCTTCACCGAATAAATCTCTCCAGTTCTTTTCAGATTCTCCCACCCATTTAGATTCTAATTCGGAAGCATTTATTTTTTTGTGCCACACACCTGCTTCATTAGCAGTTGCTTCTGCCAGCAAAGATTTACCCGTTCCTGGAGGCCCGTACAACAGGACGGATTTATTCATATTGTTGCCGCCGTTTAATTCAGGGTGCTTTATAGGATAGAGAATATTTTTCTTTAATGCTTTTATAGCCTCTGCCTGACCGCCGACACTTGCAAATGTTATTTCCTTTTGCTGTGGAACGACATCCTTATTCAAGACTCCTTTTAATTTGTCGATAGAATTTTTATTGACCTGCTCTATAGACGGTTCAACTTCTTTTTCAAAGTCTATAAATGCCGAGAAAGAGTTCTTTATCGGGAAAATCGTTTGTTCTTGTTCTTTGAACGGAATTTCTTTTGCTCCCAACTTAATTGTGTCGCCATCCATTAAATATCCGGATTCTCCGTTTTTCAACATACCCATTTGGTTTTTTGAATCTTTGATTAATAT
>JAJPXE010000156.1 GCA_021205645.1 Candidatus Gastranaerophilales bacterium
TATCATTAATATTAGATATATCCTTAATCCCGCCCTGAGCAAAATTAGCACGTCCGCCGCCGTTAGCACCCGTTGCTTTTGATATTTCACTGACCAGTTTACCCGCATTTGCTCCGGAGTTTACAAAACTGTCAGATACCTTTGCCAGCACCATTCGCTCTGATACCAGAATTATTATACTCTCACCGAGTTTGTTTGATAAAAATTCTACTCCTGCTTTAATTCCGTCGTTATCAAGATTTTCTATCCGTGTAATAAACAGTTTACCGCCTCTGATATCCTGAGCTTTCGACAGGAATGTGTTGAATTTACCTCTCGCATTCTCCGATTTGAGTTTTGTGATTTGTTTTTGCAGCTCTTTATTTTCATCCGTCAGTTTTTCGACACGCTGTGTCACTTCATCATAATGTATCTTGAATTTTGCCGATAATTTATCGATTTCACCCGCTTTAGCATTCATATAATCTATAGCGGCATCCGATACGACAACTTCTATTCTTCTTGTTCCAGCAGCAATAGCACTTTCCGAAACGATTTTGAACAGTCTTAAATCAGCGGTTGAACAAGCGTGTGTTCCGCCGCAAAACTCTTTTGAAACACAATTTTTACCGGAGCCGATGCTGACTACTCTGACAGTATCACCGTATTTTTCACCGAACAACGCTGTTGCACCGGTCAGTTTTGCTTCTTCTATAGTCATTACATCCGTATAAATTTTTAAACCGGATTTAATCCAGTCATTAACTATTTTTTCGGTTTTCTTTATCTCATCGGCATTCATTGCACGTGAAAAAGTGAAATCAAACCTCATTCTGTTTTCTTCGACCTGTGAACCTGCCTGTTTTACCTCATCTCCGAGAACCCTGACAAGTGCCGCCTGCAAAAGATGGGCAGATGAATGGTGAACACGGATTTCGGAGCGTTTCTCAGCATCTATCTTTGCATTAACTTTTGCCCCGATTTCAATATCGCCGTTGATAACCTTTGAACGATGAACGTACAATTCATTTACTTTGAATGTTGTCAGTACCTCCAGTTTGAGATTATCATTTTCAATAATGCCAGAATCTCCGATTTGTCCGCCGCATTCTGCATAGAACGGCGTTCTGTTAAGCACAACATCAACATAACCGTCACCGTCTATAACAGCAAGGATTTTAGCCTCGCTTTCCGTATGGTCATAACCCGTAAATTCTGTCGAACCTACCTGTTCTTCAACTTTTGCATATTTTATATCACCCGTTACACTGATTTTTTGGGTTGCGGCTTTTGCTCTTTCTTTTTGTTCCCGCA
Organism: Candidatus Gastranaerophilales bacterium; assembly: GCA_021205645.1. Taxonomy (GTDB): domain Bacteria; phylum Cyanobacteriota; class Vampirovibrionia; order Gastranaerophilales; family Gastranaerophilaceae; genus UBA2883. The sequence continues at coordinate 1,294 of JAJPXE010000156.1, forward strand.
TTGCCGTTTTGAACCCTGCATCATCAACCTTAAGCCCGTTTTCCTCCGCTATCTCTTTTGTTAACTCAAACGGAAAACCTAATGTATCGTACAGCTTGAATGCATTTTCGCCGTCTATATCCTGCTTCTTTTCAATAAATGTGTCGATTAATTTATATCCTCTGTCAAGAGTGAGTTTAAATTTTTCTTCTTCTTTTTTGATAGTATCAATAATTTTTCCTCTGTTTTTCTCAAGTTCAGGATAAGCACCTTTATAGTTTTCAATGACCGTATCAACGAGTCTGTGAAGGAACGGCAAATCCATGCCGAGTATTTTACCGTGTCTTAATGCCCGTCTTAAAATCATTCTTAACACATAACTTCTTCCTTCGTTACCCGGAATAACACCGTCTGAAATCATGAACGTAACACATCTTGCGTGGTCGGTTATTATTCTCAATGAAATATCGGTTTTGTCGGATTTTTTATATTCGACTCCGGACATACCGCAAACTTTATCAAGTATAGGTCTTAACAGATCTGTTTCAAATGTGGACGCAACTCCCTGACAAACCATTGTGATACGTTCTAATCCCATGCCTGTATCGACATTTTTCTTTTCAAGCGGAGATTGATTACCCTCTTCGTCCTGATAAAGTTCGGTAAATACAAGATTCCAAATTTCGACCCATCGGTCGCATTCACAGGTATCAATACCGCAATTATCAGAACATTTGTATTGTTCACCAAGGTCATAATGTATTTCGGAACACGGTCCGCAGGAGCCCGATGCCCCCGGAGGTCCCCAGAAATTGTCCTTTTTACCTTTGCGTTTTATACGCTCCGCAGGCACACCAACACTTCGCCATATTTCAAATGCCTCATCATCTGTTTCAAATATTGTTATCCAGAGTCTGTCTTTATCAAGTTTTAAAACGTTGGTAACAAAATCCCAGGCCCACGGAATAATCTCTTTTTTATAATATTCTCCGAAAGAAAAATTTCCGAGCATTTCAAAAAAAGTGTGATGTCTTGGGGTTCTGCCGACATTTTCTATATCGGAGTCTTTTCCGCCCGCTCTGGCACATTTCTGGCATGATACCGCACGCGGAGGGTCATAAGGCGGTTTAACAACACCGAGAAATATCGGCAAAAACTGCAGCATGCCGGCTGTGGTCAATAATACTGTCGGATTATCCGGCACTAAACTTGAACTTTCTACTATTGTATGCTGATGTTTATCTTTGAAAAAATCCAAATACAGCTGTCTTATTTCATTTCCTTTTAGCATTTTTAATTCCTTATAAAATTATTACATATTACATATGTGTACAAAAAAATCCAAAAAACGGCAAATTTTTAAGATTTTTCAGCCCACGACCAGGTGATGTGTTGATGCAGGCTGTATATCGGATAGCGTACAGCCTGCAACGAAACTGTACTTCTAAATTTGTGAGAAAAATTTTAATTTTTCCCCAAACCCTATAGTCATTTTACATCAAAAAAATGTTTTTTTGCTAGTAATATCCTATTCTTTTTTTAGGGTTCGTATTTAAAAACTAATGTTGTGCAATCAATATTCTTATTGCTTCAATAGCGGTCCGTATTGCCTTATCTGTGTCGTGTACAACGGGGTTTTCAAGCCCTGATTTCTCCCTTTCCTGATTTGCAACAACCAAAAATACCGAACCGACTCTTACTCTTAAATAACTGCCGACCGTAAATAATGCCGCCGATTCCATTTCAGATGCCAGACAACCGAGTTTTATCCACGCATTCCATTTATTGATTAATTCATAATCAACGGGCATTTTTTCAGGCTCATGCTGACCGTAGAAAGAATCTTTACATTGAACAACTCCGGTATGATACCGTAAATCAAGTTTTTTAGCCGAATTAACCAGTGAATTAACCACGTCAAGATTTGCAACGGCAGGAAATTCAATCGGAGCATATTCCCTGGAAGTTCCTTCCATTCTTATTGCACCTGTTGCAATTATTATATCACCGCTTTTTACCTCTGTTTGCATTCCGCCGCATGTTCCCACACGAATAAACGTATCCGCACCGGATTTAACAAGCTCTTCAAGTGCAATAGCCGCCGATGCACCGCCGATACCGGTCGAAGTCACACTCACTTTTTCTCCGTCAAGATAACCTGTATACGTCACATATTCCCTGTTATCCGCAATAAGTTTTGCATCATCAAAATATGCGGCTATCTTTGCACATCGCTTCGGATCCCCCGGTAATATTACGTACTTGCCGGCATCTCCTTTCTTTATTGCTATATGATACTGTAAACCGTCCTGTGCATATTTCATTTGGTCATTCCTTTCCGTGTAGTATACTTATCAGAAATAATCATTCTATCACGTTGAAATATACTCTGTCAATTAAAAATTATCTCGTTATTTATCCTGTTAAGCTGCATTTAGGTTTACATACCATAGTGAATGCAGGATTTTTTAAGGTAAAAATTTGCGGGAAATAATTTTCTGCACTCTAGTTATTTACCAAATAATCTGGCGGCGGGAAAAATTTTTCCCGCCGCCAGAATTATCCGCACAAGAGTTTTGCAAAACCTATGCTTCCGGAATATCTTTTATGCTGAGAGCAATTCTGTGTTCTTGCGGTGTAAATCTTTTAATAAGAACTTTAACTTCGTCACCGACTTTGAACATATTGAACGGATTAACGTTTTCATTGCTCATTTCCGCAACAGGCAATAAAGCTTCTACTCCCGGGAATATGTTGATAAATGCTCCGAATGTGGTAATCTTATTAACCGTACCGGTTACAACCTGACCTTCTTCAAATTGACCTTCAATTTGCTGCCAAGGATTTTCACCCATTCTCTTTAAGCTTAATGAAATCCTCTTTAATTCGGTATCAATTTTGATAATTTTAACTTCAATTGTATCACCGAGAGTGATAACATCAGACGGATGTTTAATTCTCTGCCAGGAGATTTCGGAGATAGGCAATAATCCGTCAATACCGTTAATATCAACGAAAGCACCAAAATCAGTAATTCTTACAACATTACCCTTAACAATGCTATCTTCTTCGAGAGAGGCAAGTACATTATCAACAACCTGATCACGCTGTTCAGCAACTGCCTGTCTTTGAGATAAGATAAGTTTGTTTTTCTTAGGGTCTGCCTCAAGAACTTTAACTTCTATTTTTGTATCAACAAGACCGTCAAACGGAACACCTGTTCTCAATTGTGATGACGGTATGAAACCTTTAAGATCTGCCACGTCAACAAGTACACCGCCCTTGACTGTTTGAATAACTTTCGCAAGGATTGTATCACCCTGAATTTTAGCATCATTGAGCTGTGCCCAGGCTTGTGCAAATGCAATTCTTTTCAAAGATAACAACATTGAATCTTCATTATCTTCTTCTTTTAAAACGTAAAATTCTTTTACATCACCGATTTCAAGAGCCGGTTCTTCCGAAGACAATTCTTTGTTTGGCAGATATGCTTCCATTTTAGCCCCTTTAACGCTGACAAGATAGCCCTCTGCATCTTTTTTCATAACGGTACCCTCTACGATATCCGCAACTGCAAGCTGTTTTGAGAACGAATCCTCCAACATTTTTTCAAATTCGTCTAATGTTTTTTCTGCTGTAACCATTTTATATTCCTCCTTTTAGTTCGTTTACAACTTTTTCTATTACCGATTGAGG
>JAJPXE010000104.1 GCA_021205645.1 Candidatus Gastranaerophilales bacterium
AACTCCGCATCAAACTTCCGATATTCTTTAAATCTATTTCTACTTCCTGCATTGACTTTTCCGCTCTGCGCATATCCGGCAAAAAAATATTTCGTTGGACAATTGCGCACTCTTGTCATCATGTCATGATTATATCATAAAAATATAATTATCAAAGTTTGTTTGATAATTATAAACGAGTTAGCGGAAAAATTTTAACTTTTCCGCTAACTCAAACTGTTATTCGTAGAAAACTAAAATTTTCACAGAAAAAATAACTTTACACGGCAAACTCCAGCAATACCGGTAAATAGAAATAAAAATTACGCAGCACACCCATCCGATAAATAATCGGCTGCCAAATATATATCTTTAAAAATTATACAACTTCTTCTACAGGCTGCATGCTGTTCATAGGGTTCCAACCGTCCTCTAAATTATTTGCTATCAAATTCAAATAATAATTCTCCTTGTAATCCAATAACTCTAACTGAACCTTTAATTCCCCGAGCTGACTCAATGCCTTTTCTTTTGTCTTACGAATTATATTATATCTCTCGGGTATTGTACTGTCGCCGACTATGCATAAATCAATATATCGCTTTATTGATTTATTATCCGTGCCGACCGAACGCAAACACTTTACTATCCTCACCCAGCCTAAATCTTCTTCAGAAAATAACCTTATATTGTTCTTGTCACGCTTTATAAACGGAAAAAATCCGCTCTTTGCCCAAAATCTCAATGTATGCTCCGATACATCCATCTTGTCAGCTACTTCTTTTATTGTGTACATTTTGCCGCCTCCTAAACTTTTTTATATAATATCATAAAAAGGGTTGACTGATAGCTGCTCTAAAGAATTAAAATATTATTGCAAGAAAGCCGGAAAGTTATTATGAACAAAATCAGTAAAAAAAATATGTATATCCTCTGCAATATATCGCTGTTAATGTCGGCATTTATATCGGGATTGTCGTTTGTTGCACAAAAAATCGGAATGCTTTATACCTTACCGTTTACGTTTAATACTCTCCGGTGTTTTATCGGTTGTTTGAGCCTGTTTCCGCTTGTATTTATCTCAAATAAATTATCAAAACGACAAAAAAACTTTGCACAGGATAAAGAACTTCTCAAAGGCGGTATTTTGGCAGGATTTATACTTTTTATCGCATTTTCGATTAATCAATACTGTATGATATACGCACAGGCAGGCAAAGCAGGATTTATTACATCCCTATACATAATCTTTGTTCCCGTAATTGCTGTCTTTTTCAAACATAAACTTAAACCTAACGTTCAAATCAGTATTCTGATATCGCTTATAGGGCTGTATCTGCTCTGTGCTAAAGACACCATGCAATTTGAATTGTGGGATATTTTCCTTTTGATAAGTGCTTTTTTCTTCGCTCTGCATATTATCACGGTCAGCCACTATTCAAAAAAAACATCTGCTCTCAAGCTGTCTGTTCTGCAATTTCTTACTGCGGGCGTTTTCTCGCTCCCATTGATGTTGTTGCTTGAACACCCGGAGATCAATTCTATCCTTGCCGGCTGGAAACCGATATTATTTATCGGAATTATTGTGACGGGAGTAGCATACACACTGCAAATCTTCGGACATAAAGCCACACAACCCGTACTGGCTACACTTATATTGAGCAGCGAAGCCGTTTTTGCAGTCCTCGGCGGTGTGCTCATGTTGGGAGAAACTCTTAACCAGAAAGAAATAGCAGGCTGTATTATTATGATAATCGCTATCATACTGTCACAACTGCAATTTAATACAAAAACATAAATAGGAGATTTTTATGAATATACAAATTACTAACCAAACATTTGATGAAGAACGAGCACTCTATAACCTCAACAACACCGATATTATTAATTGCACATTTGCGGGTGAAGCCGACGGCGAATCAGTGCTGAAAGAATGCAAAAGTATAAATGTTCATGGCTGCTCTTTTTCACTCCGATACCCGCTCTGGCATGCAAAAAAATTCACCCTCGTTTCATCAAAAATGGACGATAAAACCAGAGCACCGCTATGGTACTCCTCTAACGGTTCTCTTATCTCATGCCGGATTGAAGGTATTAAATGCCTCAGAGAATGCAAAAATATTAACGTCAACAAATGCGAAATTATCTCACCTGAATTCGGGTGGAAATGCAAAAAGGTAAATATTACAAATTCAAGAATTGATTCTATGTATTTCCTGTTTGAATCTTCAAATGTTGAGATAAATAATCTTAAAATGAGCGGTAAATATTCGTTTCAATATATGAAAAACCTGCATATAAGAAATTCTGAATTAAACACAAAAGATGCATTCTGGCACAGTAAAAATATTCTGGTTGAAAATTCAATCGTGAAAGGTGAATACTTAGGCTGGTTTTCCGAAAATCTGACATTGATAAACTGTAAAATTATCGGAACACAGCCGCTTTGCTACTGCAAAAATTTAAGACTCATAAACTGTACAATGGAAGAAACTGATCTGTCATTTGAATACTCTGATGTCAGCGCTGATATTGCGGGAAATATTATTTCTGTTAAGAACCCAAAATCAGGGAAAATTATCGCTGACAGCATTGGTAAGGTTATTACGGAAGATGCTGTTATTGAATGCAAAGGGAACGTCGTTATCAGAGATAAAATTCAATCCCGTGCTTTAATAAATTAACAACACAAACCCATAAGGTTCGGAAGCGGTTTATGCAAACCTTCTATAACAGGATGAAGTATTGAACTAAAGGTCACGTGATCATTGTCTACGGATATCCACTCATTGTTTCTTATACCTTGTTTTATCTCCTCTTCGTCCATTAAATCCCTGTGTACATCCTCCAACCGGAAATAATTGTTAGTTCCGACAGTATCATTGTAATATAGCCCGAGTTTATTAAAATCCGATAACTTTCTGTTTACCTCATCAAGATGAGCCGTATTACCCTCAGCAATAGGACAATGTTCTATATATTCGTATATTGATACATTTCTCTTGTGGTCATAAAACCGCAGCGGCGCAGAATTTTTACTTCTGTTCGTCGTCAGATATGTATCGATTTTCGCAAGAGTTCCTAAACCGAACGGATTATTTAACGTTCTGTCATTTTCATTGCACATTTTTATGACAAACTTTTTGCCCTCCGGCACTGTTACACAGAATACATTCTTGTCCGATTTACCGTTTGTAAAACTTGAAAATTGATAAATCCTGTGCCCGATTTGCAAATCAGGGATTTTTTGTTCCTGTTTAAAACCATTCTGCATGTTAGGACGTAAATGCTCAATTACCCTGTCATAAGTACTTTCTGACAATGGAAATTCATTCGGGATTTTTCCGATCTTGAAACCTCCTCCCGGCTTCAAATGCTCATACTTTCCGATTAATGCCGCCTCATCCCAATCAGGACGTATTCTTAATATCTCGGACATTGTATTAGCATTGTCAAAGCGCCTTGTTATATATTTTTCGTATGCCATTCTGTACGGATTATCAGGCATAAAGGTCATTAAATTTTTTGATGACGATGGCAAATTCTCTCTCAAATTTGTTGTAATATTTAATAATTCTTTGCCCGAGCGAACTATGCTGTCTATAAACTGATAACTTCTGTCCTCTGTTGATAAAATAGCCGTTAAAAAATTGTCCATTGTTTCCGGACTGTCTTTCATTTTCAGAAATGCTTTAATTGGTTTTTCGTGGTCGTGATTGATAAACCAGTTATATTCTTCATACAATTGGTTAATATTTCTCCCCGAAAAGATAATGCCTCGTGATGCAAGTTGATTTGACCTAACGGCAGGCAGGTGTGGTTCAGAACATTTTGCGACACAAACAGGCACAGAAATACTTGTATTCAGTGAGGGGTATTGTTTTACATTATTAGTATTTACGCTGTTGCACGCTGTTATTTTCATAATTGTAGTTCCAACAATAGAATGTTCGTAAATATTTAATTTGCTATTATTATTTTATAGACTTACATCTCTTAACAAATCAGGTCAAACTCAGTCACAATAATCATACGGGAGAGATTTATAAAGCTTTTAAAACACTATAAATAATTCTTTAAAATAGATTTTACGTAGTTTTGAGTTTCCTTATACGGCGGTATCCCGTCATATTTTTTGACAGCATTCGGTCCTGCATTGTATGCTGCAAGTGCAAGTATGATGTTTCCGTCAAATCTGTTCATAAGTGATTTTAGATACTTAACACCACCATCAATATTTTGTTTAGCATCAAGCGGGTCATTAACCCCGAGTCCTTTTGCTGTAGATGGCATTAGCTGCATTAGCCCTAATGCTCCGGCTTTTGATTTTGCATTCGGATTAAATCCCGATTCCTGTTTTACAAGTGCTTTAACCAATTTAGCATCCACTCCGTATTTCGCTGATGCATCTTCAATCATGGACATAATCTCATCACGCGTTGCACGTTTGTTAATATTTACATTAGGATTTGTGTATATTGAAGCATCGACACTTGAAATACCTCTATTCTTAAGCAATGTTCCGAATTGGGCTTTTGCTGTTGATTGAAGCACATTGTCAAACGATTGCACTGAGGATGCATCCGGTAACGGAACATCAGTTTTTTTGACGGATGCCTGATCTTTTTTTGCAGGAACTCCGTCAATATAATTTGTCATCTGAACATAACGTTTCATAGCATTAGCCTGTCCGCCCGATGACAGCAAACCCTGTATCATTTCAGAGAACATATTTGTACACCTGCCTTCCTCTACACACCTTGTTGTACGACATTTTTTTTATAGAGTTGAATTTCTGTGAAGAAATATCCTCTATTCGGTTTAATTATTTTCATCAAAAAGTCAAGTATTGCAGACTGGATAAATGTGCCGGTTTATTGTGCGGAGAAAAAAGGGTCATCGGGGCGTTGTGATTTTATCACAACGCCCCGATGATAAAAGGCAGGGGTAATTGATAAGCTCCCCCTGCTAAAAATTATTC
>JAJPXE010000091.1 GCA_021205645.1 Candidatus Gastranaerophilales bacterium
CATTATAACATAAAATAAGAAGAAGTGTTTCTTGCATAACTGTATTTTTGTCAGGAGATGATATGATATTTTCTATCATGGATATTTCCGATAAATATAATAAAATAGAGCTCTTTGTAGGGATTTTTCAAAACACTGCTAAATTTGATTTACTATAAATATGAGCTGTAATATAATAAATATTATGAATGTTTACGGTGATATAATCAGTCTTGACAGTTCGGCTGCCGCACTCGGTTTTTTTGACGGTGTGCATTTAGGACATCAAAAACTGGTATCTAATCTTGTTAACTTTGCAAAACAAAATGGTGAAAAATCTGTCATTGTCACTTTCAGCAACAGTCCTGCCGGATATTTTGTTAATAATCCGGAATATCTGACTAATAATACAGAAAAAGAAGAAATTTTATCCGAACTCGGCGTCGATTATGTTATTGAACTCAATTTTGATGAACGATTAATGGATATGACCGCAATTGATTATCTAAAATTTTTACATGAAAATATTCATCCCGTAATTTTAATGACCGGATTTAATCATGCATTCGGCAAAAATAAAACCGGTAATCCCGAATTTCTAAAACAACACGAACATATATTCGGATATAAATATTATGAATTACAACCTGTTAAATCAGAAAATGAAATTATAAGTTCAACCGCTATAAAAAAATATCTCAAAAATGGCGAAATAAAACGGGCGAATGAGCTTTCAGGAAGAAAATTTAAACTCACGGGAACAGTCATAAAAGGTCGTCAATTGGGCAGAACAATCGGATTTCCGACAGCTAATATCCTCTACCCTAAAAAAAAGGTCAAAATACCTTTCGGGGTATACTGCTGTGAAGTTATTGCCCGAAATAAAAAGTACAAAGGAATTTTGAATTATGGAATAAAACCGACAATTGACGGTAAAAATTCACCCCTTGCTGAGGTTCATATTATAGGGTTTGATAATGATATATACGGTCAGAATATTGATATATTGATTGAAAATAGAATAAGAGATGAAAAAAAATTCGACTCGCTTGAAACACTTCAAGCTCAAATAAGGGAGGATATTAAAAAATGTTGAAAGTAGTGATAATAGGTTACGGCGAAATGTTTTCAAACATAATTGCAGGAACACTTGATGCAGGAGCAAAAATAGTCGGAATTTTCAGGCATGACAGGGTTAAATATCCGAAATTAATCCGCCGGATTAAAGATATGATTAATCCCGATACGGATTATAACTATATTAAAAGCTATAAACTACCTGAGATAAAGTCTAAAAGTGCAAACAGCGAACATTTCAGAAAACAGCTTTTAAGACTAAATCCGGATATAATGCTTGTTGCTTCATGGAGCGAAAAAATTGATAAACAAACCTTTGATATACCTAAAATTGCAACAATTAATGTTCACCCCTCGCTTTTACCAAAATACAGGGGAGCCAATCCTTACATTCACGTTATTAAAAACAGAGAAACCAAATCCGGTGTCACACTTCATCTAATGGATACGAAACTTGACTCGGGTGCTATTTTAGACCAACGGGAGGTTAAAGTGCTTGAAACCGACACAGGTAAGGAGCTAAAATTCAAAACAGCACTCACCGCAAGAGGTGCCGTCTGCGAGCTGCTCCAAAAAATGTCTGAAGATGTTGTTTTTCCTGTAATGCAGAATGAGCAGCTCGCTCAATATTGCAAAAATGATATCAATTGCGATCTCGATTTCAACGAACCGGTTGAGAATATAACAGCCAAAATCAGAGCGATGCACCCGTGGGGATGCACATTCTTTTATCATAAAAAAGAAGTATTTTCTCCTAATCCATACAGATTAAGCGTTATTGAATGTGATACGGGAGAAAAAGCCGTCGGAACGGTTATTACCAGTGACTACAATGACAGGAGCATAACTGTTGTTTGCCCTGACAACAAACTTTTAAGGATGAGCGGATTAAAACTCTACGGCAAATATAAGCAGTTTTTAACAAAAGGATATATAAAAAGAACCGTTAAACAGGGTGATATCGTTAATTAGGAGTAATGTAAAATGAAAAATACAGCGTTGATTTTAGCTTCAGGAACCGGTTCAAGATGTGAATTGGGTTTTCCTAAACAGTTTGCAAACATTTGCGGTAAAACGGTTCTGGAACACACAATTAAAGCATTTGAAACTCACAATAATATAGATGAAATTTATATTGTTACTTCAAAAAATTATATTCAACAGGTGCAAGAATTTGTTAATAAAGGAGCTTATAAAAAAGTCAAAAAGGTTATAGAAGGCGGAAAGACAAGAAAAGACAGCTCATATAACGGTATTTTTGCAATAAACGATAATGAAGCAAATATTCTTATACATGACGGAGTAAGACCGCTAATAAGTAATAGAATTATATCCGAATGTATTGAGCAGCTGAGCAGACACGATGCCGTTTGTACAACCGTTGAAACTTCTGATACGATATATATAACCGGTAAAAACGGAGTAATAAAATCCATACCGGAGCGAAAAAACCTGAAACGTGCCCAAACCCCACAGTGTTTTAAACTGAGTTTAATAAAAAAAGCACATGAACTCGCTAAAAACGACATAAACTGTTCCGTCACCGATGATTGCGGACTGATTATGTACTACAATTTGGCAGATATATATACAATTAACGGAGATATTAACAACATAAAAATAACATACCCGCAGGACATTAGTTTTGCAGAAACTTTTTTATCCGATAAAAATCTTACTTAGTTGATGCAATATCAGCTTGTTTTGCTCTGGAAGTGTTTATATTAGCATCAATAAGATTTCCGAAAATGGTTGTTGCTGCAGTGATACCTGCTCCCCATACCGCAAGAGTTGACTTAAATCCGCCCACGATTGATTTTGTTCTGTCAGAAACCTGACCTTTTTCATACGGAATAATCTTTCCCGCCTCATCGCGCCTGATAACACGCTCTTTAACATCATTCAAAGACTTTCCTCTTTCATGAAACCCGGCAATAAGGTTGCGTTTCCCTTTGATTGTCTTAAGAGCTTTTAGCTGTGAATGCATTAAACCACCCGCAACAGCGGCACCTATAACAAAACCTGTGGTCTTTGCTATTGATGAACTCTTGTAGGTGTTACCATTATCAGTCTTTTTTTCTTTACCCGTAAAATGAACTGATACACTATTAATCGGTTGTATACTCATAATCTGTATATACTCCATTCTCACACATCAATATTAATACACAAAATAAATTTAATTTGCCAGTTCATTATACTATACTTTATAAAATGTTACAATATTAAAGATAAAAACTTTTCTATATTATGTATAAACTCATCAAAAGAAGAATTGTTATCAATAACAAAATCGGATTTCTTTATTTTATCCGCCTGCGGTAACTGAGAATTTAACCGCCTTAATGCATCATCTTTTGAAAGATTATTACGTTCCATAAGCCTTTCAAGCCTTATATCATCATCAGAATTGATAAAAATAATCTTATCAAACATCTTTTCCCACCCCGCCTCAAAAAGCAGCGGAACAGATACAAAAATGTATTTTTCACCTGAATAAACTCTGAATGCACTTTCTAATTCTTCAATTATCAACGGATGGACAATATTTTCTAATTTAGTTCTTAATTCAGGATTATCAAAAACAAGCTTAGCCAATTTTGATTTTGATATCTTGCCATATTCAAAAACATCATAATCCTTAAACGCCTCCGGCACATCCGGCTTGTCAATAAGAATATCGTGCGTGATTAAATCCGTATCAAGTACGACTATATCATGCCTTGCAAGGATTTTTTCCATTTCTGATTTTCCGGATGCAATATTTCCAACAATTGCGTACTTAATCATTTTGCGATTTCTCCAATTTTTTAAGGTAATTTTTTAAATCCTTAATTTGAGCAGGTTTAATCGGTTTAATCTGACCGCGTTTCAACCCCTCAACAGATATTGTGGCATGTTGAATACGTTTCAATGAGATTACCGGATGCCCTATATAATCAAACATTTTACGTATCTGCCGGTTCATTCCTTGTCTGAGAACAACCTGGAGCATTGTTGACTTATTGTTTACTTCAATAACAGCCGCCTCTGCATAAGCAGTTTTATCCGGCTCAATTTCAATACCTTTGTATAATATTTCTAAATCGTCAATCCCGACTCTGCCCTCTACAGAAACCGTGTAAACCTTTGTCACTTTAAGCGACGGGTGAGTGAGCATGTTTATCAAATCTCCGTCATTTGTCATTATCAACAATCCCGTTGAGTCTTTATCAAGCCTGCCCGCAGGCTTTAACTCTTTCAGCTCATCAGGTATAACATCATAAATTGTTTTTCTGCCATTTTCATCATCACATGTCGTAATATACCCCGCTGGTTTATAAAATTTGTAATATTCAAGTTTTTTCGGGCAAATAAGAACCTTATTGACCGTAACCTTGTCCTTAGCTCTAACCTGAAACCCCTGTTCTTTTACAATTTTCCCGTTAACAGCAACAACACCGCTTTCAATAAGTTCATCAGCTTTTCGCCTTGAACATAACCCCGATGAGGCTATGAATTTATTTAAACGCTGCATAAAATATCCTCTTTAAAAGCCTTGTCAAGGATATCAGGAAATCTGCGGTATAACTTTCCGTTGTTTGAAACAGATACAATATCCACTTCCGCCTGAACAAATACTTTGCCGGTTTCACTATCACTCACCGTCTGGGAAAAAGTTGCGGAAAATACCGTCCGCCTGACTATTTTTGTCCTAATCGTGACATTATCATTTAATTCGGCAGAAGCTTTGTATTTGATATTAATGGATGTAACCGGAAGTACAATATTCTGTTTAAATAAATCGACAAGATTAAGCCCTAAATCTTCGCAGAAAAGAACCCTGCCTTTTTCAAGCCAGCGCAAATATGAACCGTGCCATACAACACCATATGCATCCGTATCAGAATAATAT
>JAJPXE010000013.1 GCA_021205645.1 Candidatus Gastranaerophilales bacterium
AATAATTTCATGTAGAACGGAATTTCTTCATCGTCGATGAGTGCATCTTCCGAATAATCTGTTTCCGAGAATGTGACCAGATTATCCTTTTCTGTTTTAACTTCAGTATCTCCGGTTTTAGCCGAACCACCGGAAGATGAGGAAACAGCTGCTCCTGAACCTGATAAAATCTCTATATCATTAGCATCTATTTCAAAATATCTTCTTTCCAAGCCGTCTGCCGTTTTTGATAATCCTACCTGCAATCTTCCGTCAACAATAATTCTGTCGCCCTTTTTTATGTTATCAAGAACTTCCGATAAAAATTTACGTTTAGATATAACTCTGACAAGAGTTTCTTCTCTTTCATCAATATTGATAGTCATACCGTATACGGCAACATCATTTTGTGTGAAACGTTTTTCCGGAGCTCTGTATACTGTGCCGGAAACTACTGCTTTTGCGAGTGTCATTTTATACCTCAGCTTTTATTGATTTTTCTATAAACATTGTTCTTAAAATACTATCATTTAAGCGTAATTGACGTTTAAATTCCGCAACTTTTTCTTCCGGTAAAGAAAGTACCATTGAAGAAAAGAAACCATCTCTGAACTTTTGAATTTCATAAGCGAGTTTCTTGCGTCCGATTTTTTCTACAGACTCTGATTTTCCGCCCAATGTTTCTGCATCAGCCGTAACTTTAGCGATTAATTTGTCAACTTCTTCTGCATCAGCATTTGGTTTATAAATAACCAGTAATTCATATTGTTTCATTTAAATTTCTCCTTTTGCAATACTTTTACAATAAATATTAACATAAACAAAGAAATTACAATACAAAATCGGCAGAATATGAATAATCAGCAGGTCCGATGAGGAAAATATTTTGGCTGTCGCCACCCGTATATTCGCTCCAATCAACGGTTACAGCCCCGCCTAAAAGATTAACTTTAACTTTACAGTCTGTTAAGTTATTTAAAACAGCCGCTGCAACACTTGCACAGGCACCTGTTCCGCAGGCGAGTGTAATTCCGCAGCCGCGTTCGTAAACACAAAAATTAGCTTCCTGACGGGAGAGAACCTTGACAAACTCGACATTTGTTTTTTCGGGAAACATTTCGTGGCTTTCAATCAACGGACCAAATTCTTCTGCCATAGTGTAAACATCTTCGTCTGTAAAAATAACACAATGAGGGTTCCCCATAGAAACTGCGTTAACGGTAAATTCTCTGCCGCCTGCAATGATTTTTTGATTAAGATTATTTTTAGCTTTAAACGGTATTTTTTCGGACTCAAAAATCGGTGATGACATATTAACCTTTACATTTCCGTTATCAAGAATTTCGGGTTTAATGATACCTGCAAGTGTTTTCACGGAAAAAGTTTTTTTATTGACAAAACCTTTATCCGTAACGTATTTAGCAAAGCATCTCATTCCGTTTCCGCACATTTGGGCGGTTGAGCCGTCCTGATTAAAGAAAAACCAGCCGATATCGGTTTCGCCGTTATTATGTGTGTCGGGTATAATCATGCCGTCTGCACCCGCTCCGAAGTGTCTGTCACATAATTTTTTTGCCAGTTCACTCATTTCTAAACCTGTTTTTTTATATTCATCAAAATCCACTATAACAAAATCGTTGCCGCAGCCCTGCATTTTAGTTATTTTTATCCTGTTCATAGAACTTTTCTCCAAAATGTTCACCCGAGTATTTATTATACAACAGTTATTACTTTTGAACAATTTACAAACATATTACTAATAATGTGATTTTTTCTATGTTTACTATATAATTGTCTTATGAAGTAAGAGTTATGAATAGTTCTGTTTAATACAGTGTTAAAGGAGGCAAAATGGATCATATTCAAGTTACGTCGGAAATATCGGAAAAATGCTGTGTAAAACGTGGCGTTAAAGGTGTTCCGGCTCCAATTCCTCAAGAGGGACAATGGACAAAATGCAAAGAAATAAAAGATATTTCAGGTTTAACACACGGCTGCGGCTGCTGTGCTCCGCAACAGGGAACCTGTAAGTTAACTCTAAACGTTAAAAACGGTATTATACAGGAAGCACTTGTTGAAACAATCGGATGTTCCGGCATGACACATTCTGCGGCTATGGCAGGTGAAATTTTACCGGGGAAAACTATTTTAGAAGCATTAAATACAGACCTTGTCTGTGATGCTATTAATGTTGCAATGAGAGAGTTATTCTTACAAATCGTATATGGAAGAACACAAACAGCGTTTTCGGAAAACGGTCTGCCTGTAGGTGCGGGACTTGAAGATTTAGGCAAAGGACTCTGCTCAATGGTCGGTACTATCCACTCAACAAAACAAAAAGGTGTCAGATATCTTTCTTTAACAGAGGGTTATATTCTTGAGCTCGGGCTTGATAAGCACGATGAAGTTATCGGATACAAATTCGTAAATCTCGGCAAAGTAATGGATGCCATCAAAGCAGGCGTTGATCCGAAAGAAGCTTATGAAAAGAATATCGGCACATACGGCAGATTTGCCGATTCTGTCAAAACTATTGACCCGAGAAAGGAATAAGCTCCCGCTGTTGCGGAAAATTTAGGATTTTTCGATATAATAAGATGCTGAAAATATTCCGGCAGGTTGGAATAAAGAAAAATAAGCAAGTTAAAATAAATAAAAGTAAAAAGATAAAGGAAAAATAAAATGGCAAAATTTGAAGGACAGGACAGACGTGAATCTACGCTCAAAAAAGTTTTACCTGAATATGGTTTCAAATCACTTGATGAAGCACGTGAGCTTTGCTTATCAAAAGGTATAGACGTAGATGCAATAGTTAAAGGAATTCAGCCTATCGCATTTGATAATGCATCGTGGGCATACACATTAGGTTGTGCAATAGCAATAAAAAGAGGAATAACGAATGCGGCGGAGGCGGCAGAAACAATCGGTCTGGGTTTGCAAGCATTTGCAGTTCCCGGCTCTGTCGGCGATACAAGAAAAGTCGGACTTGGTCATGGTAACTTAGCGGCGATGCTTTTAAGAGAAGAAACCAAATGTTTCTGTTTCTTAGCGGGTCACGAGTCGTTTGCGGCGGCTGAGGGTGCTATCGGTATTGCAAGAAACGCTAACAAGGTCAGAAAAGAGCCTCTAAGGGTAATTTTAAACGGTTTAGGTAAAGATGCGGCTTATGTTATTGCAAGAATAAACGGCTTTACATCTGTTGAAACCGAATATAATTATAAGACAGGCGAGCTGAAAATTGTTAAGGAAACACCGTTTTCTGACGGAGAAAGAGCAAAAGTAAAATGTTACGGTGCTGATGATGTATCAGAGGGTGTTGCGATAATGATAAAAGAGGGAGTTGACGTATCAATAACCGGAAACTCAACAAACCCGACAAGATTCCAGCATCCTGTAGCAGGAACATATAAAAAATGGTGTTTTGAGAATAATAGAAAGTATTTCTCTGTAGCATCAGGCGGCGGAACAGGAAGAACACTTCATCCGGATAATGTTGCAGCGGGTCCTGCATCATACGGTATGACCGATACAATGGGCAGAATGCACGGTGATGCGCAGTTTGCAGGTTCATCATCCGTTCCGGCACACGTTGAGATGATGGGTGTTATCGGCATGGGTAACAACCCTATGGTCGGTGCAACGGTAGCTGTTGCGGTTGCTGTTGAAAACGCTATGAAACAATAGATATCCGCTGACATAATTCTTGAAACGAACCTTATTTATCCAGTGAGTGAACGGAGCAGAATAAGGTTCGTTTCATATAAACAGAGTATATTAGGGATATTTTGTGAACTTTTGTAAATTATTGTCGTAACAGATTTTGACTTTCCAAAAAAAATTATTAAAAAGTATATTGAAAGGTTTGAATAAAGGTTTGATAATATGGCAGGAATCGTGAGTTTACTAACAAAGGTGCTTGTACCCGGAACAAGCAATGCAACGACAACACAGTATCAAGTGGGAGCGGCGAATGGTAATCCGTTTGGAAACCCGTTTGTGAATACGAGAACGTATTCGGGATACGCACAAAACAGACCGGTGAGCGGCGGATATTTTGCAGGATACTACAATAATAAGCCGAACATAGTCGGTCAGCGTTTATTCGTGGAAGTTTAACTAATCTGCAAATGCCTCCGGCATTTGGTTAATCCGCCGGAGGTAAAATCTTCTTTTTTGAAGATATAACAGAATTGTTTTTTTGCAATTCCCGGGAAGGTGAGAGTATAAAGTGTGCAGTGTGTGTACGTAAAAACGGATAGGTATCCGGACTGGTTAAAATCAATTTAGAAAGAATTTAAAACCGGCAAAAATGCCGGTTTTTATTATCAAATTAAAAGGTGCCAAAATTTTGGCACCGGTCTAAACGTGTTAATTACCTCTTCCCCTCTAATCAACATAAAATAATAATATATCAGCCATCAGATTTCAGGCTTGCCGTATACTGTTTTTAGAATTTCAACGACCTTGGGCATCTGGCAAACAAACGAGTAATTTCCCTTTGAGATAGAGCAATTTTTGCAGTCGCCGTTGAGGTTGTAGCATTCTAAAGCCTGTTCCGTCCAGTTTTGAGTAATAGAATCCGACAATTCGCCGTTATTTTGCGGATAAAATGCATCCTGTAACATAACATTCCTCTCCAATTAGCGTTATAAGATGTTTAATCAACATTTCCCATCACTACTATATCAAACTGAGTCATGTGTCACATCATTTAAATAAATGAAATATGAGCATATTTTACAATATGAGGGTGTGGCAAAATTCCAAAATTGACATGCAGCAGCGGGTGTCGACTCTGCCGGCACCCGCTGCTGCGCAGGTGAGGGGTGATTAGAAAATCGTACGACAGTCACCTCTCCCGGGGATAAATGAATTATATTCCGGAGTTTGCATTGTTATCACCTCACCCGAATTTGTAAATTCGCTATCGCTCATTAACAAATTCTGCC
>JAJPXE010000181.1 GCA_021205645.1 Candidatus Gastranaerophilales bacterium
CTGCGGGGCTGTTGCCGCCTCTTTGCTCGTTATAGGACACCTTTTCGGACGGGATAATAAATATGGCAATGACATAACGGCAAGAACACTAACAAAAGAATTTACGGATAAATTCAAAGCGGTTCATAAAGCAACCTGTTGCCGCGTACTCTCAAAAGGGTTTGAATTGCATTCTCCGGAGAGAAAAATTCATTGTTGTAATTTTGTAGAGTTTTGCTCAAAATTACTTGACGAAACTGTTAATATAAAAATTAAAAATGGATAAAATCAGTTTTAAAAAGAGAATTTTATTTATAGGTGTACCTGATATGGGCTATATCGGTCTGGATACACTTTTGTGTGCGGGGGTAAATATTGTCGGTGTTATGGGACCGTTAAAAACTCACAATACTTACTTTGCGTTTAGAAATTTCGTCTTTTCAAAAAAGCTTAATTTTATAGAATATGATAACCTTAAATCACCGGAACTGCTTAATTATTTAAAGAATTTGAATATTGATTTAGCGGTTGTCTGCTCATTTAATAATAAAATTCCAATGGAATTTATAAATAGCGTAAAAGACGGTATTTTGAATGTTCATCCGTCATTACTGCCACTCTATCGAGGCGGGAACCCTTATTCAAGAGTTATTATGAACAACGAAAAAGAAACAGGGGTTACAATACACTTTATGTCAGAAAATTTTGATGAGGGTGATATTGTTTTTCAGGAAAAATGTCCGGTTGAACCGTTTGAAACTATGGGAACAATTTTTGAGAAAACAAATAAAATCGGGTGCAGATTGTTACTTAAAGCTATTATCGAGTATGAAAAAAGCCCGGCTTTACCGAAAATTAAACAACCTGACGGTGATTTTGCCATTGCCCGCAACCTTACTCAAAATGAACAGTTTATTGACTATGATAAAACTGCTGCTGAAATAGAACGATTTGTCAGAGCGCTCAATCCATATATTACTGCCCTTACCGTATTCAGAAATCAGATAATCAGGGTTCATAAAGTCAAATATACAAATGAAACAGCACCTTTAAAATGTCAAAACGGCGAAATATTCAGAATTTCAAAAGACGAAATTTATATAAAAACTGCAAAAGGCACGATTATTCCGGAAGTTATCCAATACGGGGGCTGCTTTATCGGAGATGCTTATGATTTCATCAAAATAGTGAAACCAGAAACAGGAGAAATATTCAAAAATGGATAAACTTAATTTTTTAACGGCAGGCATGCCGCTCATAACAGGAAATAAAGGCTATGCAAAAGCGTTGGAAATCCTTAATGATATGGATTTAGACGGGTTGGAACTCGAATTTGTACACGGGGTACGGATTAAAGATGACAGTAAAGAAATCCTTAAAAAGTCTAATCTTGTCAAAACAATCCACGCTCCGTTCTATATTAACCTTAATTCTAAAGAAGAAGAAAAAATCCAATCAAGTATAGAAAGAATACTGGAAACAGCACGTGTTGCAGATGACATAAACGCATTCAGCATAACCTATCACGCAGGGTTCTATCTCGGAATGGATAAAGATGCCGTTTATAAAAAGATCGAAACTCAAACAAAAATCATATCTGATACGCTCAAAAACGAAGATGTTAAGGTTTGGATAAGACCTGAAACAACAGGAAAAGCCACTCAATGGGGTAATCTGGAAGAAATTATATCGCTCTCAAAAGATTTTGATTATGTACTCCCCTGTGTTGATTTTGCACATCTGCACGCACGATATAACGGAATTTCAAATACTTATGATGAATTTTGTGCTATTTTTGATAAAATCGGAAACGAACTCGGACAAAATGCACTGGATAACTTCCATGCACATATTGCAGGGATTGCCTATTCCGAAAAAGGTGAAAAACATCATCTTAACCTTGATGAGTCCGATTTTAACTACAAAGACCTGCTCAGAGCGTTTAAAAAGTTTGATGTAAAGGGAGTAATCATCTGTGAAAGCCCGAATATTGAAACCGACTGTAAAATTCTAAAAAATTACTACTGTTCGCTTTAAAATGAGTTTTAACAAGAAAAATCAGCATCCCCCGCCGGACCCAATTCAAAATCAGGATTAAGCCTTAACTTTAGCTTTAGCTCCGGATGGTTTTTTGAGCTTTAAAAACATTACAAGCGGTATTAAAAGAAATGTTAAAGTCGCACATATTAAAAATAAATCCGATATTGCACAAAGTTTTGATTGTGCAAGAAGCTGATTATACAAAGCCAGGTTGGCTTTTTTAGCAGCAATAATCATATCGCCGTTGTGCAGAAGAGTATTCTTTAAAGTTGAAAAATGAAGCATAAAATTATGGCTGTAAATACTCATATTTTTTACAAGATGTGTCTGGTGAATTTGTGAAAAACTGATAACAAAACTGGAAGCAAGAGATGTTGCCATAGAACCGGTCACACATTTTGAAAGACTGTGAATACCTGCTCCGTCAGGAATTTTGTTTTTAGGCAGCGACCCAAGTGCCACTGCAGATACAGGCACAATCGCCGTTGCGGAACCTATTCCGAATAAAACATTTGAAAGAACTATAACCCCGGGAGAAATCTGCATATTCAAATCTACGCATAAAGCTATAGAAACTCCCATTATAAAAACCCCGATACCGATAATAGCCCTTACATCGTAGAGTTGACAAATTTTCCCGATAATGAACAACACAAAACAGCCGCAGACACGGGTAAACAAAGCCATTCCGGTGTCAGCTGCTGTATAATGCATCAGCCCCTGATAAAACCCCGGAAGAAGTATCATTGTTGCACAAACCATACCGTTGATTAAAACTCCAAGAATTGTTCCGATTACAAAATTCAAGTCTTTAAAAACCCTTAAATCAACGATAGGGTTTTTGTGTTCAACCTCCCACACAATAAAACACATCATTGAAAACAATGAAAATACAGAAAGTCTATATATCCATGTGCAATCAAACCAGCCGTATTGCTGACCTTTGTCGAGAACAATCTGCATTGAAAAAAGCCACAGAACTAAAAACACAACTCCTAAAAAGTCTACCGCTTCTTTTTCTGTTTGTCTTTTTGTATCATTCACAATCATCGGTATAATAATAAGAGATAAAATCCCCACCGGTATATTTATAATAAATATCCACTGCCACGATATATTATCGACAAGCAGTCCGCCAACAGTCGGTCCCATAATAGAGGAAACCATTACCGAAAAAACGAACACAGCCATAGCATCCCCTTTTCTGTTCGCAGGATATTCCTGAAGCAGTATTGATTGTGATAACGGCATAAGAATACCGCCGCCAATCCCTTGAATTACCCTGCCCAAAATCAGTACAAGCAGGCTCGGTGCTGTTGCACAGACAATTGAGCCGAGTGTAAAAATAGAAATAAATATTTTTAGAAACCCCAACCTGCCGAGTTTCCTCACAAGCCAGCCGGTCAAAGGCAGAAAAATACCGTTTGCGACCATATAACTTGTAACAACCCATTTAGCCTCGTCGTTGGTAGAGCCGAACGCACCTGCAATATGAGGCAATGCAACATTTGTCGCACTCGTTGCAAGAAATGCAAAGAATGTCGGCATGGTTATAACTATTGATAAAAGCCAGAGCGGAGCTTTTCTTGATGAATTATTTTCCTCAATTAATTCTGCCATTATTCTTTCTTTCCGCTAACGTATTTTCACCTTAGGTACAACAGACATCCCCGGAGCAATTTTATACTGCGAAATATCTTCATCAAATATGATTTTAACAGGTATTCTCTGCACTACTTTAATATAACTTCCCACTGCATTTTCGGGTGGGAATAGGCTTGTTTTTGCCCCCGAAGCAAGTTGAATGCTGTCAACAACCCCCTGAAATCTTTTATTCGGATATGTATCAATTTTAATAGAAACCCTTTGACCCTTTTTCATATTTGTTAACTGTGTTTCTTTAAAATTAGCAACTATCCAGATTTTAGGTGAAACAACCGCCATTAAAGGTTGTGCAACATTCACATAGTTTCCTTTTTCGACCGAGCGGGCTGAAATAAATCCGTCCTGCGGCGCATAGATTTTAGTATATGACAGATTCAACTTAGCCTGTGCCAGTTGAGCCTCGATTTTATCAATATTTGCATTTGCAGCATTATCTTTTGATCTGGAGGATTTCAGCCCTGCATTCATTGCAGTGCGTTTTTCCGCCGCCTGTTTATATGCCGTTTCGGCTGCATCATATTGCTGTTTTGTACAGAGACCGTTTTCACGCAATTTTGAATATCTTATAAAATCTTTCTTTGCAAAATCCAGATTTTTATCGGCATCTGCAAGATTTGCACTTGAATGTTCTATATTATCCGATGAAACATTTTTATTCGCTTTTGCCTCTCTAAGTGCTCCCTCAAGCTCCTTTACTTTGTTTTCGTAATCATGAGGATCGATTTCAAGGAGTAAATCGCCCTCTTTTACATAGTCGTTATCATCGACATTCAGCGATACAACCTGACCGGATACACGGGGAGCGATTGATATCAATCTTCCTTCAATAAAAGCATCATCCGTACTCTGGTAGTACAGCGAGTTTATAAACATATATACCCCGATAAATACAAACAGCAAAACGACTGTTGCCGGTATTATAAATCTTTTCTTAAAATATCTGTGTTCTTTAATTTCGTGTTCGTTTTCCATATTAGTCCTTTTTCTCTAAATTTTTCTGTATTTGTGTCAGCACTTTTATACATATATACATATCATCCTGTGAAATATTATTAAAATAGCATTTTTGTGCCTCATTTGATACCGGAGCAATCTTTGAGTGTAAATCTCTGCCTCTTCCGGTAATAAAAATATTTGTAGATTTGCTGTTTATACACTGTTTTTCGATAAGATTTTTTTCTTCCAGAATAGAAATAAGCCTTGACATATTTGATTTATCTTTATACAGGAGTTTTC
>JAJPXE010000235.1 GCA_021205645.1 Candidatus Gastranaerophilales bacterium
ATTTATACATGTATTGTAAATTCTAAATTGACATTTGTCAAGTATAATAAGGGCTATTATTTAGAAATATGAAAATCGATGAAATTACAGAAATATTAAGAAAAAAAACCGGATTACCCGTAAATCAAAGCATGCTTGCAAAATGTCTTGGTGTAACCCGTCAATCAGTCAGTAACAGAGTTAAGAACAATAGCAGACTAACCATAATTGAACTGGAAAAAATTGAAAAGTTTTTTAATATAAAAATCATGCAAAAATGCGAAAATTTAACTAATATGGTGAATGTTGATTTTTATCCGGAAGTTTTTGCAAGCTGTGGCGGCGGAACTGTGATGTTCTCTGATGAAAAAAACGTTGTTGAACTTCCGAAAACTTTGTTTTCAGATTATTCCCCATCAAAAAAATATTCAATGATATATGCTCAAGGTGACAGTATGACACCGTTTATTGACAATTCGGATAAACTTATTGTCGAACACCGGAATAACGAACAGATTATTGATAATAAAGTTTATGTCTTTTGTTATAAATCCGAAATTTTTGTGAAACGTTTGGCAAAGAATGTTGATGAGATTATCATTAAGTCGGATAATCCGAATTACAGTATGCGTTACATTAAAGGTGAAGATATGAACGATTTGCAAATTATCGGGCAGATTGTCGGAATTGTGAGAAACATATAAATGGATTTTGAAGATAATATAAAATACTGCGATAACGGGATTATACTGAAAATACGTATCCTGCCTAATTCTGCCAAAAACCGGATTGTATGTTCCGATGATATTATTAAGATTAAAATAACTGCTCAGCCGATTGAGAATAAGGCGAACAAAGCTATTGCGGAATATCTTTCAAAACTTGTTAAAGTGCCTAAAACACGAATTAAAATAATCAAGGGTGAAACTTCAAAAGATAAAACCATTCTGATTGAAACAGATGATTTAAAAAAGAAAGATGAAATAAAAAATATATTGATAAATAATAGTAAAATTATTTAATTAAAATAACTCCGATTAATAGCCAGATTGAATATATAATGGCATCGTTTGTTGTCTGAATATAATAAAGTATCCCTATCAAACTGTATATACATACAAAAACTCCGATAATAAAGGTTATTCCATGCCAAAACATTTTGAGATAATCAAAGATACTTTTCGGCGGTCTGTACAGATATTTGTGTTCAATTTCCGGTTCGGATTTTTTAGAGAGATTTTCATGCCGGTTAATTTCTTCTGAATTTGATTTTTCATCATCCGTGCAGGTGTTTTCATTTTTTTTATTTTCTTCATATATACTCTTGTGAGTCGAACTAAAATCGGTTTTCTTTGAAAAATTTTCTGCCCCGTTATCCTTAACGAAATTCGCAGATAAAATATCTTTTATCCTGTAATCATTATTATAGCTACAGATTGTTTTTTTGATAACAAAGGTGCAGATTACTCCGACTATAATAAAAAGTATCCATATTGTTAAAGACATGATAAACCTCCGGTTTGTACTCAAATCTATATTACTACTAATTGAATAATATAAAAATACAATTTATATATATTCTTGATTTTTTCTGTGTACTATATTAAGAAATTCTTGTATATATCCAAAATTATTGTCCAAAAACTTGTGGTGATAAACGTAAAATCCCTGCATTTAGCGTGCGGAATAAAGTTTTGAATATTCCCGTTTTTTACCGGTACTATTACTCCAATATCCTTCATAAGTCGTATTATACAAAATTGAGAGATTTACTGCAAATTTCATTTATTCCTTATTAATATTAAATAAAGTTTTTCGGATATAGCTTGCAATTTTTCAAAAAAAGTACATAATGTAGTAATATATTTTGTTATAAATATGACATAAGGAGATTGTATTTATGATTATCGGTGTACCAAAAGAGATTAAAAACAATGAGAGCAGAGTTGGTTTGACTCCTGCTTGTGTACAAATGCTTGTCAAGGACGGGCACAGTGTATACATAGAGAAAAATGCGGGTATTGGCAGCGGTTTTACCGATAACGAATATATTGAAGCTGGTGCATTGATTTTAGACAATGCAGAAGAAGTTTATAGTATTGCTGATATGGTAATAAAAGTCAAGGAGCCGGTAGAGCCTGAATATGCCCTGCTCAAAGAAGGGCAGATACTTTTCACCTATCTGCATCTGGCTGCTGATGAAGCATTAACAAGAGTTCTCATGGATAAAAAAATTACCTCAATTGCTTATGAAACAGTTCAGACAGATGACGGAAAGCTTCCGTTATTGATACCGATGAGCGAAGTTGCAGGCAGAATGTCAGTCCAGATTGGTGCAAGATTGCTTGAAAAACCGAACGGCGGGAAAGGGATACTTATCGGCGGCACTCCCGGTACGGAATGTGCTAAAGTACTTGTTATCGGCGCCGGAACGGTCGGACTGAACGCTGCAAGAATGGCACTCGGACTCGGGGCCGATGTAACCGTTATGGATATTAATCTTAATAAACTTGCTGAAATAGATAATATGTATTCAGGAAGAATAAAAACTTTATGTTCCAATTCAATGAATTTACAACATGCTGTTTCAAAATCTGATCTGGTAATCAGTACAATATTAATTCCGGGAGCAAAAGCCCCTAAGATAGTTACGGAAGAAATGGTCAAATCAATGTCGAAGGGTTCGGTAATAGTTGATGTTGCAATAGATCAGGGCGGCTCTGTTGAAACGGTTGACCATGCAACCACTCATGAAAACCCTACTTTTGAAAAATACGGTGTTATTCACTATTCTGTTGCAAATATTCCCGGAGCAGTTGCAAGAACATCTACTATGGCACTGACAAATGCTACACTTCATTATGCGGGAAATATTGCCAATAAGGGTGTTATTACTGCAATAAATACCGATACTGCCATTTGCAGAGGGGTCAATACAATGTATGGCAGGCTGACTTATAAACCTGTTGCAAATGCACTTGATATTGAGTATACACCGATTGATGATGCATTGGATTTATTGGTTCATTCATTGTAAATAACACTTATCCCTGCTGTTGCAATTTTGAGGTGATTTTTATGTTAGTTACAAATATTCGTGCCGTTTGTTTTATCAAAAAATAGCATACATTCAGGTTTAATGCTCAGTTCGATGCTGTTCCTAATTTCACAACCAACAGGAAATTTAGCCGAACACTTTTTACCCTGAATATTGAAATAAACTATCTTTTCACTGCCTAACATTTCACTGATTTCTACCTCGACTGTGAATTTTGTATTACCGTCTGTCATATTTTCAGGACGTATACCAATTATAACTTCTTCACGATTGCCGAGCTTGTTGCGCAGCTCATCCGTTATTTCCACGATTACATTTTCAAACTGCAGACCGCCGGTTGTTATTTTTGCTTCAATAAAATTCATCTGACCGATAAATCCGGCTACAAAAGTGTTTGCAGGATTAGAATAAATATTTGCGGGAGTGTCAACTTGCTGAATAATTCCCTTATCCAGAACCACTATTCTGTCACCCATTGTTAAAGCCTCTGTCTGGTCGTGGGTGACATAAATAAATGTGGTATCAAGTTTTTTATGTAATTTCTTTATTTCCGAGCGCATTTGAACACGCAGTTTCGCATCAAGATTTGACAAAGGTTCGTCCATTAAGAACACTTTAGGGTTTCTGACCATTGCTCTGCCGAGTGCAACACGCTGTCTTTGACCGCCGGACAGTTGTTTCGGTTTTCTGTCCAGATAATCAGTCAAATCCAAAACATCCGCAGCCTCTCTTACTTTTGCATCAATAATTTTTTTATCTGTTTTTCGCATTTTAAGTCCGAAAGCTATATTATCATACACGCTCATATGAGGATACAGTGCATAACTCTGGAATACAAAGGCTATATCCCTGTCTTTGGGGTGAATGTTGTTTACAACTCTATTTCCGATTGATATCTTA
Source organism: Candidatus Gastranaerophilales bacterium (assembly GCA_021205645.1). Lineage (GTDB taxonomy): Bacteria > Cyanobacteriota > Vampirovibrionia > Gastranaerophilales > Gastranaerophilaceae > UBA2883. The sequence continues at coordinate 3,938 of JAJPXE010000235.1, forward strand.
CCCGATGTTATATCTTCCAATCCTGCTATCATTCGTAAAATAGTAGATTTACCGCAACCGGAGGCGCCTACAAGCACAACAAACTCTTTATCCGATATCTCAAGGTTAATATTATCAATAATCGTTTTTTTATTATCATATGATTTAGATAAGTTTATAAGACTGACATTGCTCATTGCGGATTAATCTCTCTCGGTATTACAATATTAAAAACCAGTCCTTTCATCGGTAGTATTTCTGCCCAGATGACACCATCCATATCTTTTACCAGATTGGATACAGTACCTAATGCCAGTGCACGCACTATGGTGCGTTTGTTTCCTTTATCTATTATCGCATAAGGATTAAACAATGCCGGCAGTTCCGTTTCTAATATCGTTATATTATTGCTTGACAATGTTATCAATAATGATGAGCTGACAGGGAGATTTCTTGATGTCAAAAAATCCTCATCCGCATCAGATAAATTGACGTATACATTACCCATATCTATCTCACGCATTAAGGTTTCTATTATATTTTGCATCATTAGTTTGAATGCTGTTTCTTTCTGATAGACCGTCTTTTTTAAATTATCATTAACCTCAAAATGTATATTTATTGCTTTATCATTATAATAATGTCTGTTTGCCTTAACAATTGTGTCAAGAGCAGTCACGATATTGAACAATTTTGCATCATTTGATAAAAGATTTCCTTCAGATTGAGAGAGTTCTACCAATTTGTTAAAGAAATAAAGCAGCTCCGATGAGTTTTTTTTGATTATATTAACATATTTTACCTGTTTATCTGAAACTTCGCCTCCAAGTCCGTCAAGAATGCCCTGTGCAAACCCGATTATTGATTGTATCGGAGAATTAAACTCGTTTGCCAGCTTGACCAGAAATACATTTTTGTCATTATTAATC
>JAJPXE010000028.1:0-3995 GCA_021205645.1 Candidatus Gastranaerophilales bacterium
TCTATTGAGATGTTTGCCGTTGAACCGTCCGATATCGTCAAACTCTTTAAAGCAAGTGTCGCTACTTTGTTGTTTGCTATGCTTACAGTGCTGTCATCACTTAATTCTAACGAACAGTCCTGCAAACTGCTCTCACGCTGAATGATTAGTGATGAGCTTGAACCTTCATATGTTTTAAATGTTATTCCGCTTACCGTAGAACGATTGCTGATTACAACGTTACCTGATTCGTAAATCGTACCGTTGCCGTCAATGTTATCTTTAATATATATAGTATAACCGTTTTCGGCAATGAGATTGAGTATTGCCTCGTAAACAGTTCCGTTTCCATCCTCAAAGGAGTTTAAATATATTGAGTTACTTACTTTTCCTGCTTTATTTCCCGAAAAAGTAACATCTTTTGTTTGGGCGATTATGGAAACTGTTGCTCCGCCGTTCACATAGATTGCCCCGCCTGCTGTACTTGCTGTGTTATTCTTAAAATCACTATCAACAATGGTTACATTTGTATATGTATCAGCATAAATTGCACCGCCGTATGAGCTCGCTTTATTAGATGTAAATGTTGAGTTTGATATTGTTACATAATTGTCATATTCGGATGAGCCAAGAACGAATATTGCACCGCCGTTTTTAGAAGAATTTTTGCTGAATGTTGTATTTGATATGCTTGCTGATAAAGCCGGAGTATCAGAGTCGTCGGAACTTCCTGATGTGCTTAATAATATTGCGCCGCCTGCATCTGTTGATGAGTTTGAGGTAAAGGTTGCATTATCAATATCCATTTCACCTTTGTTATAAATAGCTCCGCCGGTGGTGCCGCTGTTTGATGAAAATGTAGTTTTTGTTGTGGTTTTTCCTGATGTATAAGCAGATATGTTTAAGTAACCTAAATTATAGATAGCTCCGCCGATATTTGCACTGTTTGATGATATAGTTGAACCGGTTATGTACACAGTGCCGAGTGAATTTAGAATCGCACCGCCTATTCCGTTTGAACCGGTGATTTTATTGTAGGATATTGTTGATTTTTCTATGTATAAATCTCCGGTGTTATAAATTGCACCTGCGTACAAGCCTGCTGTGTTGTAATAAATCGTTGAACTTATAATTGAGGTTGTGCCGGTGTTGTAGATCGCCCCGCCCGACATTGCACTGTTTGCGTACGAATATTTCTTTTTCTTTCCGAATGTTGAACTTGTTATTGTCATTTCGCCGTCGTTATAAATGGCTCCGCCGGATATGCTTGCAGTGTTCGTTAAAAATGTTTCGGATGTGATTGCAATTGTTCCGCTTTCTGAATTATAAATTGCTCCGCCATATATTGCAGAGTTTGATGTAAAGGTTGATTTACTTTCTGTTATATATCCCGTATTGTATATTGCCCCGCCGGATAAGGATGCACTGTTTGAGGTGAACTTGTTTGAGGTTAATATTAAATCACTGCTGTTATTATAAACCGCACCGCCGCTGCTTGAGATGTTTTTGCTAAATGTTGAGCTTGTTATACTTCCATTAGAACCGTTATTATAAATTGCGCCGCCTGCGGTTGATGCTGAGTTTGATGTAAAGGTCGATTTTGTTATTGTAAGTGAACTTGCTGTTTCATCATCAATATCTGTGTTATATATTGCTCCTCCGAGTCCGCTGTATTCATATTCGGAGTTATTGCCGGCACTGTTAGATGTGAATGTCGCAGAAGTTATTGTTATGGCGCCGCTGTTAAATATAGCACCGCCTGATACTGAAGTGTTATACGTAAAGCTTGTTCCGCTGCCGACGGTTATTACTCCGGCTTCAAGAGTGCTTTGAATATATCCGTTATATATGCCGCCGCCGTATATGGCACTGTTTGACGTAAATGACGTAGAGGAGGATATCGACACAACTCCAAGATTATATATGCCGCCGCCATATATTGCATCATTGCCGTAATACAAACCATAACTGTCTTTTAAACCGATTTTACTCTTTTTAAGTGTTATTGTTCCCGTATTATAGATTGCACCGCCTGAGGTCGTGCTTTTATTTCTTGTGAAGTTGGTCGATGTTATTGTTGCAATTGTGCCGTTATATATTGCTCCGCCATAATTTGCGCTATTGCCGTCGTAACCCTTGCTTGTTCCGCCAAATACAGCACTTGTTACTGTTAATGTGCCGTCAGTTATGTATATAGCACCGCCGCATTCTTCCGCTGTGTTGCCGTAAAATTTTGTTTTACTTAGTTTAAGAATAGAGTTTTCTATCTCTGTTACAGCTTTATATACAGCACCGCCGTTGTATGCAGTGTTTTCCGTAAATGTCGAGCTTGTATCTGTATAATTGTATGTTGTATAAATTGCTCCGCCATCTTGTGCTGCACTGTTTGATGTAAATGTTGAACTTGATGTTGTTAAGGTATTGCTTGATGTAGTCGTTTCACTATATACAGCACCGCCGTAATTAGACATATTGCCGTTAAATGCAACAGTTGAGAGTTTTAAATATGATGTATTATAGATAGCACCGCCGAGTTCATCTGCTATGTTTTCATCAAAACTTGAATATGATATCGTTGCATTGCCGGTGTTTGCGAGTGCTCCGCCATATTCAGCTATATTTGAATATGACCCGTGAGAGCTGTCGGTAACCCCTCCCAGTTCAACATATTTAAATGTAAGAGTTCCTGCATTGTATACAGCTCCGCCATATATATTAGAACGGTTATTGTAGAGTTGTGCGTATGTCCGTGAAGTGCCGGTTAATGTTAATGTTCCGGATAAATTGTAGATTGCGGAACCGTCTGTGTCTGTTTCGTTTGCGTAAAATCCGACACTCGTCATTGTCACTTTTCCGCCATTATTGATTACTGCGGATTTAAAGCCGGTCATTGTTAAATTACTCATTACAAGCTGCTGTTTTGAAACCGCTAATGTATCTGTTCCTGATATTTCAATACCTTTCAGCTGCTCTTTTGATACAATTGAATAGTTATTACCTTTTATTGTTAGTTTTTTCGATTGTATAACATTTTGTGTCGGATTCGCCTCTGTATTACCGTAATTATATAATAGGTTGTTTGAAGTCATAGTATACGTATTTGAGGCGGTATTTCTTATCGCAATAACCAGCGGGTGCAAATAATTATCAGGTGTTTGAGTCGAAATTATAATTGTACCGTTTATACCAAGTGTAAAGTAATAATTTCTGTCATCAAATACATATATTACAGTATCATCGTCTGTACCTTCAAAAGCAAAGTATGCACTTGCCGGATTATTTGTTGCAACAAGTCTTATTACTGATGCCTGAATGTCTGTTTCATCACTGCTAAAGTATGTAAGCATATTAAAGCTGCTTTGCGATAATATCAGTTTGCTGTCTGAAACGGTTTCATACTTATTTGACGGATACAACATATCCGAAACGGAGCTCAGGACGTCAACATCAAATTGATAGTATGTATCGGTTAATATATTGATTGAATTGGTGAATATATTGCTAAATAGTCCGTCAACAAGGCTTAATGTGCCGCCGTTAATATTTAGCGAACCCAGTTGTTTTGACACCGATGTTCCGAGTGAACCGGATAATGTTACGGCACCTGTATTTACTCCGTCATTAATATTTATTGTTAGTCCTGTTTTGTCAAAATCTATGCCGTCATATATGTATATTGCATATCCCTCATAAGCGGTAAAATTCAATGTTACACCGGAATTTATGCTGTTTGCCATGTAAATACTGTTAGTTGTCCATGTGTATTTTGAAGAATTATATTCCGATTTGTTCTCCGTAAACAAAACATCCCGTGATATTGCATATATATATATATCACAGGCAGAATATATTGCACCGCCGAGCCCGCAAGAAATGTTATTTGTTAATGTTGTATCAGTTATGGTGATTGCATTGTTGTTGTATGCTGTTGCATTGATAACCGAACCAGTGCCCGTTGTATAAGCGTTAATAATCTCAACATTTTCTAAATACAAATAAGTATTTGAATTTGTGAC
>JAJPXE010000028.1:4005-4838 GCA_021205645.1 Candidatus Gastranaerophilales bacterium
TAATATTTTGCCATATCTACGATATGCCCGTTGACGTTTAAGGTCATACTGCCGGAGCCGGTCACTCCTAAATCAGAAGTTTCAGTGTATGAATCAGAAATAATGTTAAATATTCTGGTTCCACCCTCATACCGGTTGACGACAGCTAAAGAGCTGCCTGCCTGCTCAACAATTGTCACCAGTGAATCTAATGTATCATTTAAGCCTATACTCAAGGAGCCTATAAAATCTGTATCATTAACAACATACTTGCCGTCTGTGTAATAATCTTCCATATTAATTTCTTTTTTATTGCTGTCAATAAATTCCTGACTTATTGCAAGATATATTTCATCTGTTGCGGTTTCCCTGTATAGAATTTTTAATGTTTTTTGTTCTGTTAATGTTTCCATATCAAAACCGTTTAATTCTACAAGTGTGATAATACCGTAAGATCCGGAACCTGCATAAATTATGTCTGATGTCTCGGATTCAAAATCTGTGTCAATAGAAAATTCAAATGATTCATTAGATATAATAGTTCCAAATGAATAACTTTTGTATTCATTATCAATAAAAGAAATACTACCGCCGTTTGCATAGAGTGTTGAATTTGTCAGTGTTGCCGAATTAATTTTAAGCTCGCCCGCTTCAATTATTAAATTGTTATCTGAAACGACTGAAGCTGTTAAATCGGTTACACCGGAGAACATGTGTATTACACCTTCGCCGTTACCGGTTATACTGGACTTAAAAGTGTTTGTACCCGTTAAAGTTATTATTCCCGTATTTAATACAGAAGAATTTATTTTATTGGTTGATGATAAATGCATTGTTCCGGAATTCATTACACC
>JAJPXE010000155.1 GCA_021205645.1 Candidatus Gastranaerophilales bacterium
TCTTTAATTATTATCAAAGCCTGTATTTTTCAATACAGGCGTATTTTTTATCTTTTAAAACATTTAAACCTCAGCACTATATGGCAGAAAGTGTAAATATCTCGTAAATTTCCTCATCGGAAAGTTCTGTGATAATCTTTTCACCCTCAAAGACCGCCAAATCCGCAAGTTCCTTTTTGGATTTAAGCATCTCATCAATCTTTTCTTCAAATGTGCCGAGTGTAATCATTCTATGCACCATAACATTATTTGTCTGACCTATTCTGTATGTTCTGTCAGTTGCCTGTTCTTCTACTGCAGGGTTCCACCACAAATCGTAATGAATTACATTAGTCGCCTTTGTCAGGTTCAAACCAGTTCCGCCCGCCTTTAACGATAATACCATAAAATGATTGTCATCTTTTGTTTGGAACTCCTCTATCAGCTTTTCACGCTGACCTACCGTCAGAGAACCATGGAAAAACAATGGATTTTCATTAAATTCATCTGACAAAATCTTTGTTATTATATCGCCCATTTCTTTATACTGGGTGAAAATCAATGCTTTTTCATCATTTTCAAGCATTGCGGCTGCCAGATCTACGCATTTTTCCATTTTGCCCGACATCTCTTTTGTTATCTCGCCTGCTTTTATAAACTGATACGGGTGATTACATATCTGTTTTAAAGATGTTATAAGCTTGAATATATTACCCCGTCTGTTTACTCCGGAAACTCCGCTTATTTTTGCCATCATATCGCTAAGTGTCTTTTCATACAATAACGTTTGTGCCTTTGTCAGATAACAATAATCATTGATAACAACCTTATCCGGCAAATCGGAAATTACGGATTTATCGGTTTTTAAACGTCTTAGCACAAACGGCGAAACAGACATTTTGAGCTTTGATGCACGTGATTTTTCTTTAAAACGCTCTATCGGAATTGCATAACTTTTCTGGAACTCTTTTAATGAACCGAGATAGCCGGTGTTGATGAAATCAAATATGCTCCATAACTCGGTTAAACGGTTCTCAACCGGTGTACCCGTCATTGCTATTTTTATATCCGATTTTAAAATCTTTATTGACATTGTCTGGGCGGTATCAGGGTTCTTAATATTCTGTGCTTCATCTACGACAACCATACCCCAGACATTTTTCTGCATATCTTCTATATCTATACGCATAATGGCATAAGTCGTAAGAATAACATCAAGCTTCATATCAAGTTTCCTGTCCAAACCGTGATATTTACCCACTTTCAAAGTCGGTGCAAACATCTGTAATTCTTTCATCCAATTTCCGATCAATGTCGTAGGACATATTACCAGTGCAGGGCTCTTGAGTTTATTTTCTTCTTTCAGCTTTAATATAAGACTGATAACCTGAATGGTTTTACCAAGTCCCATGTCATCTGCCATACAACACCCGAAACCCTTTGAAACATTCGTCCATAACCATTTTAAACCTGTTTTCTGGTATAACCTTAATGTTCCGTTCAAATCTTTTGGCGGGTCGACTTCTACAGTCTTTGCAAAATCTTTTATTACATTTGCATAAGCCTCGTCATAATTAAACTCATATTCCTGCAAACGTCCGGACATTGAAGCATGCAAAAGCTGTAATCTCGTCATCTTCTTATGATCAGCATTTAATATCTGTTCTGCAAGTTTCTTGCTGTCGTCCTTATCCACAAGCACATACATATCTTTATATTTTATCAAACCGTTATTCTTCTCGACAAGCTCGTTAAATTCCTCTACTGATAACTTCTCATCTCCGATTGATACCTCATAATTAAACTCCAGAATATCATCAAGTGATATCTTTGTTGATGAAACCGTATTGAAAATGTCCATCAATTCCTCTGAACGTGATGCCTTTACTTTCGCATTGATTGATGCTCTCGGAATTATTATATTGTTTAACTCATCCGGCAGAATAACTTCTATCTGTGCCTTTTGCAAATAATATGTTGTCTGAGCTATAATTTTATAAACCTCGCTTAAATTCAATTTTAAAGATAAATTTTTCTCATCTTCAAACAATTTCTCAAGCTCCGGCATGTAGCGATTGGCAAAATTCAACTGTTTTTCAACAATCTTTCCGATATCTGCGGCTTCTGCGTCCCATATCTTTTGAGATTTGTATAACTCATCCAGCAGCACGGAGTCGTTTAATTTACGATTTTTTATATATATCTTTAACTCAAAATCATCATCGTCAAGCTTGCTTATCTTAAAATACGGGATAACATCATACTTGCCGAGATATAATTCATCAAACCACTGATCAAAATCCTCTGCTATATCTTTTCCCTTTAGTAAAGATTTCTGCTCTAAATCCTTAATCATGTAATTACCGGATTTGACATCTTTAAAACGATAACTCTTTATACTCAAAAATTTATATACAACATAGTTCAAATAATTATGCACAAAATCATGAACAAATTTCTTAGGTTTTTCGCCTTTGATGAATAGATTATCAGGCATGTAGTATTCAAGCTCATTAACAATTCTTGCAATTTTCTGATTAGAGATAATCGGCTCATATACAATCCTGAAAAAGTTACCTTTTCTTCTGACCGTCGGAATAAAATAGAGTTTTTCAACGAGTTTCATAACAAACTGGGTTAGTTTATTAAAGTATGCAAATGTTTGACTCAACGAGCTAAAATCAACAATATCGCCAAATCCGCCGAAATAATCCAAAACAATATCTAGCGGAATGATATAGCCTATCTCACCGTTAACCTCACGGGATGAAAATCTGAACATTGACCCCTTTGACTTTAAATAATACTGGAAATTATTCGTTGGCGTTACAAAAAACGAAAGGCTGCCGTTATCATTTATCAGGAAAAAATCGGTATTTCTGACGGGAGAATTCGGACTGCGGAATATACCCTCAAATTCATCTTCCACAAGTTGATAAATTAAACTCAATGTATAACGAAAATCCTTGTTCTTGAACCCGTTAGGATTTTCACTCAAGTTAAAAAACAACTCATCAACATTATTCTTTTTAAAAGATAAATCAATATCCAACGATTTAGTTTCTATCAATCTAATATACCCGTTCCATTGTATTAAACCTTAACCGGTTCTTTAATCAACGACTCGCAGGTCATTTCAACCGGTTTCTTAATTCCCATCAATTCCAGAACTGTCGGTGCCACGTTACACAATGCCCCGTCAGATTTTAATGCTATACCCTCAGGAGCGTTTATAATAACAAACGGTACCTGATTGGTTGTATGAGCGGTCTGCGGCTTTCCTGTAGCCTCATCAACCATTGTTTCGGCATTGCCATGATCCGCCGTAAGAAGCATGATTATATTATTCTTCTTACATGCCTGTGCAATTTTGCCCACACACTCATCAACCACTTTGCACGCCTTTACAGCCGCTTCTATAACACCTGTATGACCGACCATATCAGGATTGGCAAAATTCACCAGAATAAATCCGTACTCAGGATTTTCTATCGCATTAAGAACATTATCGCAAACCTCATAAGCACTCATCTCAGGCTGCAAATCGTAAGTTGCAACCTTTGGCGAGGCAACAAGTTTTCTTGTTTCGTGCTCCTGCGGATCATCTATGCCGCCGTTAAAGAAAAATGTAACATGGGCATACTTCTCTGTTTCTGCCGTTCTGTACTGATTGATATTATTATTCTCAAGAACATCTCCCAATATGTTGACAAGCTGTTCTTTTGGAAATGCTACAGGAAACGTAAATGTTGCCTCATAACTCGTCATGGTCGTGTAAAGAATATTTTTTAACACCTTTTTACGCTCAAAACCGCTAAAATCAGCGAAATTGATCGCTTTTGTAATCTCTCTTGCCCTGTCCGGTCTGTAGTTAAAGAAAATTATTGCATCATTATCATGAATGCGTGTTTCATCACCGCCTATAGCCGTCGGAAGAACAAACTCATCGGTAACACCGTTTTCGTAAGATTTTTTTACAGCCTCAATTGCTGAGCCGGCATGCCCGCCCTCGCCCAACAATAAACAGTTATACCCTTTTTCGACTCTATCCCAGCGATTATCTCTGTCCATTATGTAATATCGTCCGCAAACCGAAGCTATTTGAGGAAGATTATGTTTTTTAAGTTCCTCCTCAACGGTCTGAAGATAGGTGCAGGCACTGGCAGGAGGAGTATCTCTGCCGTCTAAAAACGCATGGACATACACCTTTGTTAACCCGTTATCAGCCGCCATTTTTATTAGAGCAAGCAAATGTTCTAATGATGAATGTACGCCGCCTGTCGAAACGAGCCCGTATAAATGCAGGGAAGAATTGTATTTTTTGGTATGTGCAATTGCATCAAGAAACCTCCGGTTCTCAAAAAATGAACCGTCCTTAATGGCTCTGTTTATCTTAGATAAATCTTGATAGACAACTCTGCCTGCACCGAGATTAAGGTGTCCGACCTCCGAGTTGCCCATCTGACCATCCGGAAGTCCGACATATTCACCGTCGGCATGTATCTTTGTCGAAACCTCTTCTTCAATCAGTTTCGGGACATTAACCGGATTTGACAATTTTGTAGCGTCATAATCCGCAGAACCCGTACTAATTCCCCAACCGTCCATTATACATAATAAAACCCGTTTACCCATAATCTGTATCCCCTTATATCCGTAACATTTTATCAAAGATATTAGGGTTTTTCAATAGCCGTTCGGGAGAAAAACATGTCTGAAACCATGCCGGAGAGCCATGTTTACATTTCTTAACATTTTTGCCATGCTCAAAAAAATGAATAACATGGACATGTCAGAAACAAATTTTAAACAGATTTGTTTCTTTCCTCTCTAGTTAT